>JBDHGL010000008.1:0-60313 GCA_039589875.1 Gemmatimonadota bacterium | reverse complement strand
GCCACAGGGCTCGAACGATCCGGCGCAGATCATCCGCTGGGAGTGCGTGTTCATCGAGAAGGTTGCCGATACCTACTATATCGCGAACTCCTTGACCCCGACTCCCAACGGTCATGGACCGCCCGGGCAGTACAACGTCTACGTTCGGTTCACCCGGTGCGATGATGGTATGGCGCCAGGTCCGAACACCGGAACCACCTTGAAGACGATTCGGCTGGTCGAGTAAACGAGTCGCTTGAAGAACTTGAAGAAGACGTTAGCAAACACACCGCGCAGAAGGACAAGATGAACGAGATCAGGATGAACTTCGAAGGAGCGGATTCGAGGCCGCCGGCGAACGCCGCGGTCATCTCCGCCGACCCGGCGTTTCGCGAGGCGCTAACGTCGATCCTCGCGTCGCGGGACATCGGCGTCCGCCTCTCTATCGAGATCGATGCGCCACTCACGGAGATTGCCGATCCCGAGCTGGAGGAGCTCAGGAGAGCCGGGCCCGGGGTCATCTTCCTCGATCTCGAGGAGAATCCACACGTCGGACTCAAGTTCGCGGAGTTTCTGATCGAGTCCTCGCCGGCGTCAGCGCTGATCGGAGCCGGTGCGAGCGCGTCGCCGGAGCTCCTGCTCTCGGCCATGCAGGCCGGCGTCTCGGAGTTCCTGACGAAGCCGGTGACACCGGAAGCCGTCGTCTCGGCGATGGAGCGTGTCTGGCGGAAGACGGGAAAGAAGGTCGATCTGACGCGACGGGCGCCGGGCCAGCTTTTGGCCGTGTTCGGCGCAAAGGGAGGCTCCGGCTCGACGACCCTGAGCACCAACCTGGCGATCGAGATTCATCGGTTGACCCGGAAGAAGGTACTCCTGGTCGATCTGGACCTCGAGCTGGGCGAGACCGCGCTCCTGCTGGGCATGGAGCCGCAGTTCAGCGTCGTCGATCTGATGAGGAACTTCCACCGCGTGGATAGCGGGCTGCTCGCCTCCTACATCGAGCGGCACGAGTCGGGCGTCGAGCTCCTTTCGGCACCTGTCGAGCCGGCCGATTTCGAGGCCGTCAGCGGCGACCGCGTCGAGCGGATCATGGAGTTCCTGAAGAAGCACTACGATTACGTCGTCGTGGACGCGCCAAAGACGTTCAATCCGGCGTCGATGGCTGCGTTCCGCGCCGCCGATGAGGTGTTCTTGCTGGCAACGGCCGACCTTCCTTCGGTCCGCAACCTCTCTCGCAGCCTCCCGCTCCTCAAGAACCTGAGAGGCCGGAAGGCGGTGGATGAGTGGCTGCGCTTGATCCTGAACCGGTTCGATCCGGATTCCGAGATCCCCGTTCAGGAGATCGAGCGCACGCTCGGGATGAGCTGCTACTGGACGCTTCGAAACGATTTTCGCCACGTGATGGCGTCCATCAACCAGGGCAAGCCTGTCGTATCGGAGGCGAAGTCGGCGTACGCGAAGGACATTCGCGGCCTGGCCGCCGAGATCACGGGCGTGCCCGTGCAGAAGGACAAGTCCTTCATCAAAGGGCTCTTCAGCCCGTTTCGCAGTAACGGACGTCACCCGGCCGTCGAACGGCTCGAGGCCGGCGCGTCCTTGGAATCAAGGGTGAGCGCAGATGAGTGATTTCGATCGCGTGTCGGATATGACCGACTCGGTCCCGGAGATGGATCTGGATAGGGAGCTTCCGTGGGAGCGGGCTGCCCAATCCGCATTGGCTCCGGAGCAGCTTTTCGGCGAGGTCGAGGGAGGCTCGGAGTTTCAGGAGATTCGCACTCGCGTTCACCGGAAACTCCTCGAGCGGCTAAACCTCAGCACGCTGAACGACCGGGATGAAGAGGAAGCCATCACCGAGGTCCGGAAGATCGTGCGTCACATTCTGGACTCGGAGGCTACGCCGCTCAATTTGGAGGAGCGTGAGGAGCTCGTGGAGCAGGTTCTGCACGAGGTCTTCGGGCTCGGGCCCCTCGAGCCGCTGGTGAGCGATCCGAGCATCTCGGATATCCTGGTGAACACGTACAACCAGGTTTATGTGGAGAGGGACGGGATGATCGAGCGCACCGATGTGCGCTTCAAAGATGACCGGCATCTCCTGCAGGTGATCGATCGCATCGTCTCCGCCGTCGGCCGGCGGATCGACGACTCGTCACCGATGGTGGATGCCCGCCTGCCGGACGGATCGCGCGTCAACGCGATCATCAGACCCCTCGCGATCGACGGCCCCCACCTCTCGATCCGAAAGTTCCGCCGGGACGTGCTCTCGACGGATGATCTGGTGCGCAACGGGACGATGACCGAACCGATGTTGGAGTTGGTCCAGGGTATCGTCCGAGCGCGACTCAACGTGCTGATTTCGGGAGGGACGGGCTCCGGAAAGACGACGCTGCTCAACGCGCTGTCGGAGTCGATCCCTTCGAGCGAGCGGATCGTCACCATCGAGGACTCGGCCGAGCTGCAGCTTCGGCAGCCGCACGTCGTCCGACTCGAGACGCGACCGCCCAACATCGAAGGGCGAGGCGAGATCGGTCAGCGGCAACTCGTGATCAACTCGCTCCGCATGCGTCCCGACCGGATCATCGTGGGTGAGGTGAGAGGCTCCGAGGCGATCGACATGCTGCAGGCCATGAACACCGGCCACGACGGATCGCTCACCACTCTCCATGCCAACACTCCGAGAGATGCACTGGCTCGTCTCGAGACGATGATCTCGATGGCCAGCCTGAACCTCCCCGAGCGTGGAATGCGGCAGCAGATCGCGAGCGCGATCGACATCGTGATCCATGTCTCGCGGATGGCGGACGGGAAGCGGAAGCTCGTCCAGATCTCCGAGCTGGTCGGGATGGAGGGAGAGGTCATCACGATGCAGGATCTGTTCGTCTTCGATCGCTTTGGCATCGACACGGACGGAAGCGTGATGGGAACGTTCCGGGCAACGGGCATTCGGCCCCGCTGTGCCGACAGACTCCAGGCATACGGGATCGATCTCGCGGAGACTCTCTTCGCGAACGCCGATATCGGCTTTCCGAAGAAGGAGGCCGTATGAGTCAGCTACTGGGCCCGAACGGCGTCGTTGCGCTCGCCCTGTTTGCGGCGATCGCCCTCGCCATGTTGGCTATGGTGCTTGTCTGGGAGGGTGCGCGAAGGGTCGTCCGGCAACGCACGGTCCTAACTCAGCTCAGAAAGCTGGATATGAGTGGGGCGCAGATCACCGCTGGTGGAGGTCTGTTGCGGGCGGCTGCCAAGCCCACGCCGGCCTGGGCGGATGCCGTCCTTCTGCGGCTCCCGCATCAACGCGACCTCAAGAACTTTCTCGACCAGGGCGATGTGTCCTGGAGCATCGGCACCTTCTTGATGGCGACGATCGGATTGGCTGCTGGCGGCCATGGTCGTTCTTCCGAGCTTCATGCCGCTCGTGGCGGCCGGGATCGGCGCGATGATCCCGTACATGCACGTGTCTACGAAGCGGAAGAAGCGGTTCGCCAAGTTCGAGGAGTACTTTCCCGAGTCGATCGATCTTCTGGGGCGCGCCATCAGGGCGGGGCACGCTTTCTCGACGGGGCTCGAGGTCGTCGCCGAAGAGGCCAACGAGCCGGTTGCCAGCGAGTTTCGGCAGGTGTTCGAGGAGCAGAAGTTCGGGCTACCTCTATCCGAGTCCCTGCTCTCGCTCGCCGATCGGATCGCGCTGCTGGACGTCCGCATTTTCGTCACGGCGGTCATGATTCAGCGCGAGTCGGGCGGTAACCTGGCCGAGATCCTAGACAACCTGGCGCACATCATCCGGGAGCGCTTCAAGTTCCGCCGTCAGCTGAAGGTGCACACGGCGCACGGGCGGATGACCGGTTTCGTTCTCGCCATGGCCCCGGTCGTGGCCGGCGTCGGCATGTACACGCTGAACCCGGACTACATGATGGTGCTCTTCACGGAACCGGGTGGTCGGATGATGCTGGCCGTCGCGGTAACGCTCCAGATATTCGGCTTTCTCGTGATTCGCAAATTGGTGCAGATCAAGTTCTGACGGCTAGCTAGGAAAAACGACGATGATCTATCTCATGATATTCTTCGTGGCGGCGGCTGCTGGATTGCTGGTCGTCGGTTTCGCGAACATGCTCCCGAGTCAGGCTCGCGTGATGCAGAAGCGGCTCGCCGTCCTGCAGACGGGCGCGATGAGCTACCGTGAGCTGCAGGAGCGGCGGCGGCGGCAACAGAAAAAGGCGCAGCTCGAGACCGTGCTCTCGTCGATCGGAAACCGTGTGGCTCCGAAGGCGACCACGTCGCAGTCACGAGAACTGCTCATGCATGCCGGCTACCGGAGCCCGCAGGCTCCAACGGTCCTGATCGGCCTTCAGATTACGGGCGCCGCTCTGGCCGTTATCGGGGCGCTTCTCCTTACGGCAGTAGCAACGCTCAGCGTTGGCCAGGTCCTCATGCTCGTGCTCGTCGTCGGTCTGCTCGGCTGGATGATCCCGCACATATTCGTGACCAGCAAGGCGCGCCGCCGGCAGGACGATCTGCGGATCGCGCTTCCCGACACGTTGGACCTCATGGTCGTTTGCGTGGAGGCCGGGCTGGCGCTGAACCAGGCGATCGTGCGCGTCGCGGAGGAAATCGACCGGGTCAGCCCGTACATGAGCGAGGAGCTGACCGTCGTGAACCTCGAGATTCGCGCCGGTACCCCTCGTGACGAGGCGCTTCGCCACCTGGCCGAGCGGACCGGTGTTGAGGACATCAAGGCACTCGTGAGCATGCTGCTGCAGACGGACCGCTTCGGTACGTCGATCGCAGACGCCCTAAGGGTGCACGCCGAAACACTGAGGATCAAGCGCCGCCAGCGAGCCGAAGAAGCCGCGGCCAAGCTGACTGTGAAGCTCCTGTTCCCGCTGATCCTGTTCGTCTTTCCAGCGTTCTTCGTGGTTCTGCTGGGTCCCTCGATCTTCCTGCTTCGCGGGCTCTTCGGGGGAGGCTGAGGAAAGTGCCGGCGCCGGCGAGCCTAACGGTCCGGAACCGTGAGAAGGGTAGCCTTCTGGGAAGTCGGGTCGGCCTGGCGGACGGCTGGTGGACCCGGCTCAAGGGGCTGCTTGGCAGACCAGGCCTGGAAGACGGCGAAGGTCTGCTGATCACCGATAGCCAGGGCGTCCACATGTGGTGGATGAAGTTTGCGCTTGACGTCGCCTTGCTGGATGACGAGGGCCGGGTCGTGGCGCTTTACAGAGATCTGCAGCCCGGCAAGCGCACGCGCATGCATTGGAACGCCAAATACGCCCTCGAGGTCCCGGTTGGCGTGCTCGATGAGAGCGAGACCGCGGAGGGCGATGTGTTGGAGTGGGAGTTGACAGCCGCGGCCTGAGATCGCGGCACACATGGAAGATTAGCCTACAGTCCCTTTAGCCGTACGGGTCAGGTGTCATGAATGTATCGAACGCGAGCCTCAAGCTTCATCCGGTAGACTGGGAGCCCGATATGAACGGCGCGCCGCCCCTTCCGGAGTCCCTCGAGCAGACAGGTCTGTCCTCGTCCTTCGTCTCGGATCTCTTGCTGAAGACCCTCTACATCCAGGGCACGCGAAGCGGCGACCAGCTCGCCGGGTTCATACGTTTGCCGTTCTCGATCCTGGATGATGAGTTGCTGACGCTGCAGCAGAGACGCCTGGTCGAGGTGCAGGGCACAAAGGGCCGAGGTCGGCGTGGCTACTCCTTTGAACTGACCGGAGAGGGTCGGACGCGCTGCCGCGAGATCATGACGACGAGTCGCTACATCGGACCGGCACCGGTGCCATTGAAACAGTACCGGGCGATCGTGGACGACCAGAAAGTCGAAGACGCCGAGGTGGACGAAACGCAGGTCTACGACGGACTCGACCACATGGTCCTGAACGATGAGTTCAGGGAGTCGTTGGGTCCCGCGATCAACTCGGGTCGCTCGCTCTTCCTGTACGGGCACGCGGGGAACGGAAAGACGTCGTTGGCCGAGGCCATCGCCGAGATGCTCGGAGATGCCATCTACATCCCGTTCGCCGTGGAGGTGGATGGTCAGGTGATAGCGATCTACGACCCGGTGTTCCACGAGCCGGAGCGCAAGAACGAGGATGGCGGCGACTCCGCCTGGTTCGACCCCGAGCCGGACTACGACACTCGCTGGCTTCGCATCCGGCGGCCGGTGGTCATGGTCGGCGGAGAGCTGATGTTGGACGACCTCGAGCTTCAGTTCGACAAGCTGGCTGGCGTGTTTCGCGCCCCCCCGCAGATGAAGGCGAACGGCGGAGTGTTCATTATCGATGACTTCGGTCGCCAGCGAGTCCGGCCGCGCGATCTCCTGAATCGGTGGATGGTCCCGTTGGAGAAGCACATCGACTTCTTGAGCCTCCCCATGGGACATAAGCTCCCGGTGCCGTTCCAGTGTCTGCTGATTTTCGCGACCAACCTGGATCCGGCCGAGCTCGTCGAAGAGGCCTTTCTTCGCCGAATCCGCTACAAGATCCTCGTCGACAATCCGACGCGGGACCAGTACGAGGAGATCTTCCGCCGCGCATGCGATCACCGTGGATTGCCATTCACGGAGGACGCGGTCGAATTCCTCTACGAGGAGTACTATTCGAGGCCGCACATCACGCCACGCAGCTGCCATCCGCGCGATATCGCGAACCACTTGATCGACATCGCGCGCTACAAGAAGCGGGAGGCGGCACTCTCTCCCGCGCTGCTGAGGATGGCCTGCGACGCGTACTTCCTGGAGACGGTGGAGCCGGACGCGAGGATGGACGAGGGCGGCGGGGGCCGCTTCAACACGGGATCCTCTCTGGACGACGAGCGGGAAGGGGCGGGTCCGGCGAGTCGCGAGCAAGATCGGCTCGAGCCGGGCAAATTCGATGCCTAGTTCCGTTATTAGTGTGATGCGGCTGTAGTAGAGCCTTCCATAACGTAGGCTGAGGGGACGGAGAGACCGGATGAGCGAAATGCCAGCTGGCCGTCCGAAGACGTGGATGGAGCGCATGGGTGTAACGGTCGATGAGATCGAGCGCTCCAGCGGGAGTAGTGACTCAGCTCCGGACAAACCGGCGGACGCTCCGGCCCCGCACCGGTCTGCTTCACCGTCGCTCGAGCTGGCGCACGGATCGGATGGAGGAGCCGGGAACGTGATGACGCCTGACACGCGGCCAGCGGTCAACGGCTACATGCTCGATCAGGAAGACGCCCTCGAAGAGGGGATCGAGCGCCTGCGCGGGGAAGCTCGGCGGGTGGCCCGGATCGACGCGGAGGCAGGCGTGCCCCAGGCCGATGTCGAGGGTCGCTCGGAGTCGGAAGCAGAGCTGACGCAACGCTGCCGTGCCTTCTTCGAGCGCTGGCAGTCGCGCGAGCGCCGCCGGCTCAACGACGTCATCGCGACGAACGAAGAGGAGATATCCGAAAAGATCGGCCTCGCCTCCATAGCGATCGACAGGTTCGAGAGGCTCACGAACGACATCATCCGGCTGAAGGCACGTGTCTCGACGCGCCGGCTGGAGGTGGCCCAGGAGCTGAGCCAGACCCGCGAGTCGACCAAGGAGCGCGGCATTCCGACCCGGGTCTACCTGGTAGCGATCGGTTTTCTGGGTGTGGTCGAGTTCTTCGCCAACGCGCCCGTGTTCGGGGCGTTGCTGCCTCGCGATCCCCTTACCGAGCGTCAGATCAGGCTCGTCGCCGAGACCTCGGAAGGTTGGTTCGCCGGAGCGCAGCGGGTCTTCGCACAGCTGATCCTCCGGCCCGATGCGGCGCTGCTCGCCGCCGGTGTCGTCACTTTTCTGTGCGTCCTGGCGCACTTCTTCGGCCACTCCCTGAGAGATCTCGTGATCAAGCGAGATCGAGAAGCCAGACGGCACGCGGTGACGACACGCTCCGTCGCTGAGAACATCGTACCGATGGTGCTGGCCGGTCTCGGACTGATACTCGTGCTGGCAGTCCTCTTCGTGGCGCGCGTCAGGTTGGGTGAAGTGGGCGAGGAGCAGTACGGGCAGGATATCGCCGTCGTGGAAGAGCTTCGCCGCAACGCCGGATGGCTCAGGGTCGATGGAGATCTCCTCGCGGCGAACGAGCAGGCAAACCGGGCCGATGACATGGAGGCGGCGGCAACCGAGTTGCGCGAGTACGCCCAATCGATGAGTCGTCTCAGTTGGCCGATTCTCCTGCTGAACACGACGCTCGTGCTGTGCGCGATCTCGGCGGCTTATTTTCACCGAAGAGACGACCGGAGAGACTTTTTCAACGAGAGCCCGTTCGAGGAGGAAAGATCGGATCTCATCAGTGCCGCGGAAGAGTCCGCGACACATGTGACAACCCTGCTCGCCGAGCTGGTGCGGCGAAACCGCGTCCTGAAGAGCATACTGGCCTCGAAACCGCTGGATGAGTGGCGCGGCGTCGCTCACCAGCTGGATGCTGTTGTCGCCTTGTATCGCTCGGAAAACGGTCGGGCACGGGGCATGGACTCTCGGACGATCCCCGCTTTCCAGCAGCCCGTCGACCTGGAGTTGGAGGCCGATCCGGACTTCGGTCGTGACCTGTTGACCCGGGACCCGTTAGAGTATGATCGAGAGCGACAGGAGATTAAGGAGCGCTTCGAGCAGGTTCGGAAGCGCTTCGTCCAGGAGGCGATCTCGGGACATGGCTGAGGGGACGGGGATCAGAACCGACATGCTACGGAACCGCGCTTGGCCGTTGAGCCCTCTGGTTCTACTGGTTGGCCTGGCTGCCTGTGCAGGAGCCGCCGCCGATTCGGATTCGGCCGGTAACCTCTCCGAGCTCTCGATTTTCGTCTTCGACCGATCCACGAGCATCGAGGACTATCAGCTCGACCTCGCTCGGAAACTGTCCAACGAGCGGATCTCAGCGCTGGAGCACGGCGATCACGTCGCCGCCTTTCAGGTGCTGCAGCTTTCCCTGGCCGAGCCTCCTCAGCGCTGGTCGCAGCCGGTTCCCGAGCGCGAGTTCGTCGGCAGGGAGATCGCACGTGACTCGATTACGCTCGCCCGCTTTCTCCGCGATACCCGCGACTACCTGAGGCCGTACTCGGAACCCGCTGAGCGCAACAACATCACAGGCACCGATCTGCTATCGACGCTTCACGACGTCGGTGAAGAGGTTCGAGCCCATCCGATGCACGCATCGACCGTGTACTTCTTTTCCGATATGCTCCAGTCGAATCGGACGGTCGACATGGAAGGGCTGCGCCGGATGCCGAGAAGCGGCTGGGTAGAGGCTGCGGCGGCCAATGGCATGCTGCCGGATCTGCGCGGCGTGTGCGTAGTAATCGTTGGGGCCCGCGTGGACACCGAGACTTCGCAGCGGATCAAGCAGTTTTGGCTGGACTATTTCGATGCCACGGGCGCAACGCTACTGGACGAGAACTATCTTCATCGCCCGGTGAGTTTGCCCTCGGATCCCTGTCCCGGCATTCAGCAGTAGGGTCAGGAGAGATCGTTCGCGTCGTGGAGTGAAGCAAAACCAAAGGAGCGTGGAATGAATCGCAAGGTACTCTACCTGGTCGGCATCGCCGTCTTGCTCATTTTCCTGGCCTCCCGCTGGTTCAGCTAAGGGTCTAGAGCACCGGTAGGTCCGCGTCGACCGAGGTCCGTCGAGCGCGGTAGAGGGAATACAGACGTCGTTCGCGTGTGGCTTCCGGTCGCCTGCCGAAGAACGGATGGGCGGCCGCGGAGCTTTTGTTTTCTATGAGGACCAGGGACGGCGAAGCCCGGCCCGGCCGATCGACACGAGTAGCAGGTTGATCGCCAGGGCCATGCCGAGGAGGATCGCGCCGAGCGCGATCGCGAACCCGAAGTTGCCCCGCCTTGTCTCGAGCACGATCGCAGTAGTCATGACCCGAGTCTCTCCCAGGATGTTTCCCCCCACGATCATGACCGCTCCGACTTCGCTGATGATCGCGCCGAATCCCGCGGCAACCGCGGCGAGCAGAGAGGTGCGAGCCTCGCGAAGGGTCAGAAAGATCGCCTCCGGACGGCTGGCTCCGAGGGCTCGCGCCTGAAGCTGCAGGTCTCCCGGTAGCTCGCTTGCCGCCGCCAGACTGATCGCGGCGACGTAAGGGGCCGCGATTACCGTCTGGGCCAGGATCATCGCGCCCGGCGAGTAGAGGAGCTCTAGAGGTCCGAGCGGTCCCGAGCGCGAAAGCACCAGGTAAACCGCCAACCCCACGACCACCGGCGGCAGCGCGAGTCCCGTGTTCACTATGGCGATCGTGGGCCGCCGAAGTCGAAAGCTGGAGAGTCCGACTGCGGCTCCGATCGGGAGACCGATCAGCGTAGCCAAGCCCAGCGCGGTGCCGGAAACGTAGAGCGATCGGAGTACGATCTCCCAAAGGAGCAGATCTCCCGATGTCAACAGGCGGAACGCCTCGCCGAGCGGATTCACCCGGGGCCGGGGCTCCGCCCGCTAGTCACAGGGCGCCTCGGCCAGCCTGGGCGGCACCGAACGACAAAGGAATCTGCGCCGGACCTCCGATAGACCATGCTCGTCCGCCGTGTCCGTCCCTCTCGCCAAGCCTCGCCTACCGGTCATCGCCGGAGCCCCTTGCTCGGCCCACTCTTCCTCCGGAATAGAGGCCGACTCCCAGGCTGCCTGGGTACCCGGAACAGGGTAGAAGAGCTGTCGTCCGATGCCGTCTCGGAAGGCTGCGATTGCCTCTCCGCCGGCCTCCGATGCGAGCCATCGAAACAGCTGCGTCGCGGCAGGCGCCGCACTCGATTTCCTGACCAGGATGACCGAGTAGACGTTCCTCAAAAGGGGATCGCCCTCGTAGAGGACGTCGAGATCGAGCCGGGGCTGCATCGCGTAGAACGTGGCCCGATCGGTGAGCGTATAGGCCCTCCTTTCGCTGGCCATCTGCAGAAGCGGACCCATGCCCTGCCCTGCTTCGAGGTACCAGGATGCTGCTCTAGGGGTGCCGGAATCGCTCCAGATCTCCCGCTCGCGCCTGTGCGTCCCCGATTCGTCGCCGCGAGACAGAAAAGGCAGGCCCGCCTCGGCAACCGCTCGAAACGCTCTCGCCGGTGTCCCGGCGCCGGCAACGTCCGCCGGGTCGTCGGGAGGTCCGACAACCACGAAGTCGTTGTACATGATGGAAGCTCGCATCTCGCCGTGTCCACTTGCCATGAACTCATCTTCCGCCATGGGAGAGTGGACGAGCAGGAGATCCGCGTCTCCTCGCCGGCCTAGCTCCAACGCCTCGCCGCTGCCGACGGCCAGCGGCCGTACCTTCGTCGATGGACTTGAAGCCGAGTAGCTCTGCAGAAGGTGCGTGAGCAGTCCGGAGTCGTCTACCGATGTGGTCGTAGCCAAGACGAGGGCTCGATCGCTACCGGCCGTGCAGCCTGCCAGGAGCATGGCCATGAGCGAGATGATTCCCGCGGACAGAGTTGCCCGTGCGACGGCGCTCGAGATCGGTTCGATCATCCGTGACGAAGCCGGTGCCTGTTGAGGGATGGATACCTTCCCATATATTAAGGGGTTGCGGACCGGCTGGTAGCTCGTGCCTACGTTTCGCCAGCCACTAAGCGGGGCCCCGAAAACAGCGGACATCTCCCAGAGAGGTCAAATGGCCATCTATCGTGTGATGTACTACTCCACGGTCACGGTTGGAAGCGGAGGACGCATTACCATCCCGCAGGAGATGCGCGACGACCTCTCCCTCGAGGACGGTGCGACGTTGACGGCACGGCTCGAGGAGAGCGAGACCGGCGGGCGGCAGCTCACGATCTGGAAGTCCGAGGAGGAAAACTAGCCCCGCCACGATTCAGCCCGCCGTCGCCGGGCGCTCGCCGAAGTTGATCGCCATGGCGCCGAAGAAGAACTCGAGGAAGCCGCAGCGGACGAAGCCCGAGTCCTGCATCATTCCCATCAGCTCTTGCTGCGCCGGATACCGCCGCAGCGATTCAGGGATGTATAGATACGCCTCCATGTCTCGGTGGAGCAGCCACCCCACAGCCGAGCCGCTCACCTCCAGGTAGCGTAGGTAGAAGCGCCGCAGCGGAGGTGATGGTGGCTTGCCGAAGTCGAGGGATAGGAGTCGCCCGCCCGGCTTCAGGCAGCGCTGAATCTCGGCGAGCGCGCGAGCCAGGTTGGCGAAGTTGCGCAGTCCGTAACCGATTACGACCCGGTCGAAGCAGGAATCGCTGAAGGGGAGATGCAGGGCATCTGTGCCGGTCCATAACACGGAATCGCCGCCGCGTCGGGCCTGACCGACCCGCATCATTCGAGGAGTCAGGTCAGCCGCGATCACGCTCCCCGGTGGAGTTTCACCCACACCTTCCGCGAGCGATCCCATGGCCAGGTCGCCGGTTCCAGCAGCCAGATCGAGAACGCGAAAGCCGGGCTCCAGCTCGGCCAATCCCAACAAATACCGCTTCCACCTGCGATGCTGTCTGAGCGACATTACGTCATTCGTAAGGTCGTATCGCCTGGCAATTCTTCCGAACAACTGCCGGACATATCGCCGCTTGCCGACCGGTTCGTCGATTTCAGCGCCGATCTCCAGTCTACGCTCCTCGATCTCTCCCATGGCGAGCCAACCTCACGGGCTCGCCCGGGTAATGCAACGTCCCTAGCTTGCTGCGCCCCTGCTTTCGGGCGCTCCCGTAGAAGATCGGCGAAGAGTGGAGAACCAGTCAGCCAAGACGATCGAGAGTGAGAAGGTAGGTCCCATCCCCGTTTGGGGATGGGCCATCCTATGCGGTGCGGTGGTCTGGTCCCTCTACGTCTTCACGCTGGCGCCAACGACGTCGTTTTGGGACACCTCCGAGTACATCGCGACCGCCCACATTCTCGGAATGCCGCATCCGCCGGGGAATCCGCTGTTCGTGGTCGTCGGACGAGCCTGGGAGCTGCTCCTCGGCTGGACGGGCCTGAGCGTGGCCGCTCGAATCAACCTGATGGCGGCCACCACTTCAGCTGCGGCCGCCGTGTTCTGGTTCTTGGCCGTAGCGCGCATCTGGGCTCACTTCGCACGGAGCCGGCTGGTCGTTGTAGTAGCGGCGTGGGTCAGCGTCTGGGTGGGAGCAACCGCCTTCACGGTGTGGAGCCAATCCAACGTCAACGAAAAGGTCTACACCGTTTCGCTGCTGGTGGTTGCCGTCGTCACCTACCTGGCGATGGTGTGGGAGGATCACGTCGGAACGCCGCGCGGCGATCGTATCTTCGTTCTGGCCGCGTTCCTTATCGGTCTGGGAGCGGCCAACCACACGATGTCATTGCTCCCGGTGGCGGCCGTAGCTGTCTTCTTGCTGTGGCACGACTGGAAGACCCTGCTCCGTTGGAAGCTCGTAGCGACCTCGGCTCTATTCCTGGCGATCGGCTTTTCGGTGCAGGTCATGTTCGTTCCGATCCGATCGGCGCAGAACCCGATCATCGACGAGGCGGACGCCGAGTGCGAGAGCCTTCTGTCGGCTGCGGTCACGCCGTTGAAGCTCCTGCCGATCGTGTCCGGATTGGTTCCGGATGAGGCAGCCTGCGAGCCGCTGCGCGCCTCACTGGCTCGCGAGCAGTACGGCAAGCCGTCGCTGCTCGAACGTCAATCCCCGTTCGCCGCCCAGCTCGCGATGTTCTCACAGTATTTCGACTGGCAGTGGGCTCACACGCTGCCGGCCCGAGCTCGCTGGTTGGCGACCCTGTTGTTCATCTTTCTCGGCCTCGTCGGCCTGCGCCGCCATTGGAGCGGGGATCGCGACAGCTTCGTCTACTTCTTCACGCTGCTCGCCACATTGACAGGTGGGCTCATCTTCTACCTCAACTTTCGATATGCCTTTTCCCTCTACCCGAACATCCCCATCGACTTTCACGAAGTCCGCGAACGAGATTACTTCTACGTCGTCGGCTTCTATCTCTGGGGCCTGTATGCCGGCATGGGGATCGTCGTGCTCTGGCAGCGGCTCGCCGATCGTCTCGGAGCCGGGATAAGCGCGTACGGGAGGGCATCACCCGTCCTCTCGCTCGCGTTGATCCCGCTCGTGTTCAACTTCGGTCTGACCGACCGACGCGGAGATTTTGCCGCGCGTGATTGGGCCTACAACATCCTGCAGTCAGTGGAGCCGTACGCCATCATCTTCACGAACGGGGATAACGACACCTTTCCGCTCTGGTATTTGCAGGAGGTAGAGGGGATCCGGCGTGACGTCACGGTCATCGTGCATTCATACCTCGGGACGTCCTGGTATCCGAAGCAGCTTCGCGAACTGACGAGCCCGTGCCCGGAGGGCGTCGACCCGATGGCGACGCCTACAGTGGTCGTCTGTCAAAGGCCGTTCGACGCCGAGCTCGCAGCCACTCCCTATCAGGGCATCGAGCCAACTCCGCCGACGCGACCGATCCACAGCTTGTCGGACGAGGAGATCGACGCCCTTCCTGTAATCCCGTTCGTCGTCGAAGCGGATACGACCGTTCAGATTACACCGTGGGTGAACGGACATCTGCGCGGCGGCGCGGCGATCTATTACCCGGACCTCCTCGTGTACCAAATCATCCGGGAATCTGCCGGCGACCGGCCGATCTACTTCGCGGCCACAGCCCCACCGGTGTACGACCGGTGGGGACTACAGCCGCACATGCTGAGGCAGGGGCTCGCACACAAACTGGTGAACGGGCTGCTGGAGAACACCGACGAAACGGTGCAGCTGCAGGAAGCGTTCGACGTTCGCTGGGTGGACGTCCCACGCAGTCAGGAGCTCCTCTGGGACGTCTACCAGATCGACTACCTGCTGGATTGGGATCTTTGGCCGGAAAAGTCCACGCGGGCGAGCATACCGGCCCAGTACTATCTGGCGTACGCTTCCCTGGGCGAGGCCTACCGCCTGCGCGAGAAGCCGGAGCTGGCGGAGCAGAGCTATATCAGGGCCGAACAGCTCCTGATGCTCTCCGACGCCATCGAGCGATAAGGAGATCCGCCAGGGTTCTTCAGCGACCTGCCAGGGGCTCGATCACTCCACCAGGCTGGCCGAGGACTCTCCGCTTCCCCGGACCGAGAAAGACTGACCGAGTCCCGGCACGGTCAGGTTCATGGTGAAATCCTGCGCTCCGCGTGCCGAGAGAAAGTGTCCACGCGTCACGTTGAACCGCACGTTGTCTGCCCGGGAGCCCGTCATCTCGACGTTGATGCCGGGGAAAGCGTTCGCGTCCGGTTCGAACTCGTATACCGTCTCGACCAGAATGTCCGCGATCGTCGAGGATCCGGCACGGCTCACTCGCTGCAGCGATATGTCGTTGATCAGGACGAGGATGCCAGGTGCCGCCATCCCCATGTCCGCCGCTCGAATCCGCACCGTGTCCCTCCACGCCTCGCCGACGCGAACAAGCCTGTCGGGGAGCGTCGGAAAGCCGCCCTGTCGCAGCGCCGAGCGAACCTGGGCGCTCGCCTCTGGATCCTGGCCCTCGATCTGAATGTCCAGCGGTTCGCCGCGGCGGGTGAGCGCGGTCCGAAAACTCTGGCCCGTCAGGTCCCGCGAGACGTCGGGTAGCATCTCCGCTCCCTCTTCCGAACGCAGACTGAAGCTGGCGTCTTGCACGGTGGCGTCGAAGAACAGCGTGTCCCCGCGCACGTCCTGCGTGGTCTGTTGCACGACCATGAGCGACTCGAGGCGCTGACCGCCGCCCAGCTCCTCGGGGACGGCGATGTCCAAGTTGAGCTCGAATCGATAAGTTAGCGACTCGCCCGTCTCGGAGTTCAGACTGAGCTGGACAGCCTCCTGTGAGAGCGCCTCCGGCGCGAGAGCGCACAGAAGCAGTACCGCCGAAAGCGGGATGCCTCGAATGCCCCGCAGCCCACGCAAAAACCCAAGCATCTTCCACCATCCTGGTCTATGGACCCCGCCGCGTTCAGCACAGCGCCGGATACTGCCGTCCTTCGGGTGTCTGAAGGTCGTGAATCCCCTTGTACCGACGATCGCGCCCGGAGTGCCTGAGCCGTTCAGGGAAGGCGGAAGGAGCCGAGCCCGACCAGAACGATGAGGATGAAGCCGATCAGGGAGCCGACGATTGCGCTGCGCTGCCGGAGCTTTCGGAAGGTTTCCGGCTGTTCGCCGGCCCGAGCCCAGGCCTCGGCGGCCCTGGCGAGCCGTTCCGCGTTGGGAAGCTGGTAGAACAGTGCGATGGCCGCGGCGACGGATCCGAGAAGTTGCATCTGGAAGAGCCAATGGTGCGGGAAAGGCCTGAAGAACCCGTACCTCATCACCACCATAAGACCGATTCCGCTACCGAGCGTGAGCAGCACGCCGGCTACGCCGAGCGTCTTGGTCAGGCGTAAGGCCGCCCGGTACGCGAACGCGGCAACGTTGGGATCATTCTGCCTCGCCGCCTTCGCGGTCACGAAGGAGAGGCTGAACGAGACGCCGAGCCACAAAACGACACCCAGAAGGTGCATGAAGAGAAAGAACGGCCGGAGGTCCATGGTACAAAGCTGACGATCGCATCGGACAGGGGCAAGCAACCGCCGATCGGCACCTAGCTGGCGACGGTTCCGATCGCGATCTAAACTTCGATGGATTGTCCGATTCACCTGTCCTCGAGTGCACTCGATGAAATTCTCCTTCAACGGTCAGACGGATCAGCAGCCGTTCGAGTGGTTTGCGGACGGCCTGCGGCGAATGCTCGAGGCCAACGGCCACTCGTTCGTCGACGCGGCCGACGCGTCTCTGGTGATCAACTTCTTTCCCGAAGGCTCGCCACGCTGGTTCCGGCGGAACGGACAGGCCGTTTTCGTCACCGGAGTGACCCGTATCGAAGGGCCCTTTGATCAACCGCTCGAACGCGCCTACCCGTTGCTGGTCAGGTCGTTGTCGAACTTGCTCGTAGCGATCGTAGGAGAGGGACCCGAACCGGAGACGCACTTCGTGACCCCCGAACAGGGACACTACGTCGTCGCGAACGGTGGAGGAAACGGCACCGCGCAAGGCTTTTTCGAGCAGGTTTACGAGCGGATGCTTCCCCTCGCCTCCTCCACGCTGGTGGTCGATAACATCTTCGCCACCGACCTTCCAGAACGCCTGTGGGAGGGCGACGACGCTAGCGAGTCGATCTTTCGAGCGGGAGCTCGGCTCCAGAATCTCGAGCTCTTGCCGGCTCCCTACCCGATCGCCGATGTGCTTCCGCCCGACGTGCTGAGGCACCTGCACCGGCTGTTCAAGATCGGCGGCCTGAGCTACGGTAACCTGAGCGCCCGGTGTGACGAGAAGAGCTTCTGGATGAGCGCCAGCGGAGTAGACAAGTCACGACTCCGTGAGATCGGCCGGGACGTGCTCCTGGTGACGGGATACGATCCGAGCAGGGAGGCGATGCTGCTCAGCGTCCCTCCCGGAATCGAGCCGCGGCGTGTCTCGGTCGATGCGATCGAGCACTGGATGATCTACCGGGAGCATCCGAGCGTGGAGGCGATCCTGCACGTGCACGGCTGGATGGACGGTGTGCCGTCGACTGCCTTCAATTACCCCTGTGGTACGTACGAGCTGGCCAAGGCGGTGGCGGACATGGTACGCGAAGCGGATGATCCTTCGCGCGCCGTCGTGGGGCTCAAGAACCACGGACTGACGGTCACCGGGCGCTCCTTGGACGAGATCTTCGAGAGGACGGAGGGGAGGATCCTCAGGCAAGTACCGATGACCTGACCGCGCGGGCTCCGCGCGGCCAGATACGATCGTCGGGCGGCTGCCGGGTGTCAGGAGAGCGCGATCGTTCCTTCCTGTTCGTAGAACAGATCAGCGCTCTGCAGGTCGAGCGTGATCCGCACGTCGAGTAGCTCCTCGCCCGTGAGATCGCCCGCGAGGATACGCGTTCGGATCGCCTTTTCGATCTCTCTCTGGGCGTTCACCCCGAAAGTCTTGAGGAACTTCCGAATCTCGAGGTTGAAGGTGGTCTCATCCAACATGCGTGTCCCCTTTCAGGTGATGACCTCGGCTCCCTCGGCGAGCCACCCCTCGTCACTGGACTCCGCCCGGCGGAGCTCCCGGTCCTGCAGGCTGCACACCGTTAGCCTGCGGCTCTTCAGAGCGGTGATGGCGTCGGCCGCGGCGGAAGCGGCCGAGAGCGTGGTCGTGTACGGAACTCCGCGTGCGACGGCGGCTCTCCGGATCTGGTAGTCGTCGTGTTGGGCGTGCTTGCCCAGTGGCGTGTTCACCAGAAGCTGCAGCTCGCCTGACAGCAGCAGGTCGAGGAGGTTGGGCCTCCCCTCGTGCAGCTTGAGCGCCGCTCCGCAGGGGATGCCACGAGCGCGCAGGTAGTTTGCGGTGCCTTCGGTCGCGCGGACATCGAAGCCCAGCTCGTGAAACCGTCGCGCGATCGGAGTGACTGTGGGTTTGTCCCGGTCGTGCACCGTCACAGCGATGGTCCCCTCCACGGGAAGCGAAGAGCCGGCCGATAGCTGGGCCTTGGCGAAAGCGAGCCCGAAGCTGTCGGCCAGCCCCATGACCTCTCCGGTGGACCGCATCTCGGGTCCGAGCTGTGGATCGGCCTCCGGGAACTTGTCGAACGGGAGAACAGCTTCCTTGACGGCCACGTCCTGCACGGTCAGCCGTTCGGGAAGGGCGAGGTCATCGAGGCTTCGGCCAGCCAACACTCGGGCCGCCACCCTGGCCAAGGGAATACCTATCGCCTTGCTGATGAACGGGACGGTCCGGCTCGCCCGCGGGTTCACCTCCAGCACGTAAACCTGCCGCTCATAGACGGCGTACTGGACATTGATCAGTCCCCGGATGCCGAGCGCCTCGGCCAGGTCCTGCGTATGCCGCCGCATCTCCAGGATATCTTCGTCTCTCAGGAGGTATGGCGGAACGACGCACGCCGAGTCTCCGGAGTGGATTCCGGCTTCCTCGATGTGCTGCATGACGCCGCCGATCAGCACGCGCTCGCCATCGGCCACCGCGTCCACATCCGCCTCGAAAGCGTCCTCGAGGAACCGATCCAGGAGCACGGGATGCTCGGGCGAGGCCCGGATGGCGCGCGCGAAGTACTCGTGAAGCGATGTCTCATCGTACACGATCTCCATCGCGCGCCCGCCCAAGACGTAGCTCGGTCGCACCAGAACAGGATACCCGATTCCGTTTGCAACCTCGATGGCCTCCTCGACGCTCCTCGCCGTACCGGCCTCCGGTGTTCGGATCCCGAGACGTCGGCAAAGAGCCTCGAACTTTCGTCGATCTTCCGCCTCGTCGATGGCCTCCACGCTCGTCCCCATGATCGGCACATCGAGGTCCGCGAGCGCCTTTGCCAACCCCAGCGGCGTTTGCCCTCCGAGCTGCACGACGACCCCGTCGGGCCTCTCGTGATCTACGATCTCGAGCACATCCTCGAGTGCCAGCGGCTCGAAGTAGAGCTTGTCCGAGACGTCGAAGTCGGTGGAGACGGTTTCGGGATTCGAGTTGACCATGATCGTCTCGAAGCCCTCCTCGCGGAGCGCGAGCGCGGCGGAGACGCAGCAGTAGTCGAACTCCAGTCCCTGTCCGATCCGGTTGGGGCCGCTGCCCAGGATCACCGCCTTCGGTCGGTCCGAGCGGACGGACTCGTTCTCTGCTTCGTACGTCGAATAGAGGTAGGGAGTCGCAGCCGGAAACTCGCCGGCGCACGTGTCGACCCGCTTGTACACGGGTCTGATGCCATGCTGGATTCGCAAGGCTCGAATATCGTCCTCGGTCGTGTCAGACAGCCGTGCCAGCTCGGCATCCCCGAAGCCGAGGCGCTTCATCTCGCCCACGACGGCAGGGGTGCATGGCCCTTCCGCGAATCCGCGTGCGGTGTCGACGAGTTGTTTCAGCTCTTCCAGAAACCACGGGTCGATCCCACTCAACCCACCGATCTCGGCGATCTCCAGTTCCCCCTCCAGCGCGCGATAGAGCTGAAACGGTCGCTCCGGGGTGGGCGTTCGAATAGCGGCGCGCACCGAAGCGGCTTCCGAGTCGGGCAGGGCGTCATCCTCCGGGTTGTCGGAAGGGTGCCAGCCACAGCGGTCGTTCTCGAGCGCTCGGAACCCTTTGAGCCAGGCCTGCTGGAACGTGCGGCCTATCGCCATGATCTCGCCGACCGCCTTCATCTGTACACCCAGCGTGGGGTCACTGGTCGGGAACTTCTCGAAGGCGAATCTCGGGATTTTGACGACGACGTAATCGAGGACCGGCTCGAAGCAGGACATCGTCTTTCGGGTAATCGCGTTCTCGATCTCATCAAGCCGGTAGCCCACCGCGAGCTTTGCCCCGATTCGGGCGATCGGGAAGCCAGTGGCCTTCGAGGCCAGGGCCGAGCTCCGCGACACTCGAGGGTTCATCTCGATCACGAGCATCTCGCCGGACGCCGGATCCAAGGCGAACTGGATGTTGCAGCCGCCCGCGTCCACGCCGATCTCCCTGATGACGGCTATGGCCGCGTTCCTCATCTCCTGATACTCGACGTCGGACAGGGTCATCGCCGGAGCCACGGTGATCGAGTCGCCGGTGTGAACGCCCATCCCGTCCACGTTCTCGATCGAACAGACCACGACCACATTGTCGGCGGAGTCGCGCATCAGCTCTAGCTCGAACTCCTTCCAACCGATCACGCTGCGGTCGATCAGGACCTCGCCGATCGGCGACGCGTCGAGACCGCGGCGCACGGCCTTCTCGAATTCCTCCCCGTTGTAGGCGATGCCTCCCCCCCCGCCGCCCAGGGTGAACGAGGGCCGAATGATCGCCGGATAGCCTGTCTGTTCGGAGATCAGGACCGCTTCTTCCACCGTGCCTGCGAAGCCGCCGTGCGGCACGGAGAGGCCGATTTGCTGCATCGCGCGGGCGAATTCCTCACGGTCCTCCGCCTTTCGGATGGCCGTGTGGTCCGCACCGATGAGCTCAACGCCGTGGCGTTCCAGCACGCCGGCCTCGTGCAGCTCGAGTGAGACGTTGAGGGCCGTCTGTCCGCCCATCGTAGGGAGAAGCGCATCGGGCTTCTCACGCTCGATGACCCGCTCCACCCACTCCGCCGTGAGCGGTTCGACGTAAGTGGCATCGGCCATGTCCGGGTCGGTCATGATCGTGGCGGGATTCGAGTTGATGAGAATCACCCGGTACCCCTCTTCCCGAAGAGCTCGGCAGGCCTGGGTACCGGAATAATCGAACTCGCAGGCCTGACCGATGACGATCGGGCCCGAGCCGATGAGCAGGACGGATTCTAGATCATCGCGGCGGGGCATCGCGTCGGACCGTCACCGGCTGACCCGTACCTCCTTCGTCGTCAGCGTAATATCGATCTCGCCTCCTTCGAGCATCTGCTCGAGCTGCTCGATCTGGGGCCTGATCATCCCCTCCACCATGGCTCGCTGACTCTCCGGCAGAGCCGCCAGCTGCTTCTCCATTCGCTCCATTTCCCCGCGGGCTTTGGCCAGATCTTCCTGGGGGATCCCCGACGGGGCTCCGGTCGCGTGGACTTGAATCGTGAACGGGTGGAGCATGCCCTCCACGTTCCGATAGTCGGTGAGGGCGACCTGTGCCGTCATCGGCTGCGGCTGAGCGCCCGAGATCGTTTCGCCCTCCATCTCCATCTTGCGGAGGACGTAGTCGCTCCCGTCGAGGTAGAGCGTAGCCTTCTTGGGGACGAACTCGCCCTGATCGCCGACCGTCATGTTCTGCCCGAGGTCAAGGCCGCTGAAGTCATCGATCTTCACGACGAAACACTCTTGGCCGTCCACGGCCGCCTTCCCCACCAGCTCGGCCCGCTCCGCAATCTGCGGATAGTGTTGATAGAAGTCGGCCATACCTCCTGCGGGATCAGCTGTTTGAGCATCGCCGGAATCCCCCTCGGGGCCCGCCGGCAGCACCGGGACGAACACGGTGCGGCCGTCGACCTCCGCGCGTTCGAACTCCAGCTCCACCTGGAACCCCATCACCTCCTGCACGACGGTGTAGCCCTGGATCCCCTCCATCCGATCTTCATGAAGGTCGAGGGCCCTCAGGAGGACCTCTTCCGCGGACTGCGCGGAGGCGCCCAGCGGCAGCGCCAAGAGGAGAGCGAGCGGTAGTAAGCCTCGCGAGGCGGAGGCCGGCAAGATCTTCATGGACTGTTCTCCTTCGAATGGCATCGGGCCCGGCAGGTTTCCCGACCGGGCCCGATCGAACGCTCGGCTAGTCCTCTTCGTCGTCGGGCACCGTGCTCGCACCCGCGTCGGCCAGGACCATCCACTGGTCTCCTACCTTCACGAAGACGGTGATGTATTCTCCTTCATCTCCGGTCGCTTCGCCCTCACCGTCGGGGTCGTACTGCCACCAGCCTCGCTCCACTGCGAGATCGCCGGACGCCGCCACCCAAACCCCCTTCGCCCCCCAGTCCGCCGTCGCGTCCGGGTTGGCTTCGTACTCTTCCGCCATATCGGCCAGGATCGCCGCACGGCCCTCGAAGAGTCCATCGTCACCCAGGGTCCACCCGTCTTCGACGAAGAGGGCCGCGACGCCATCGGCGTCTCTGGCCCGGAAGCGCTCCAGCCACGTCACGTTGATCTGACGGACCGCCGCCTCCTCGGCCGCGAGGTCGATGGCCGGCTCCTCCTGGGCCGGTGCGCCGCCGTCACCGCCGTAACATGCCGAGAGGCCCGCCATGAGTGAACCGGCGAGGCCGGTGATCAGTACGGTACGCGTGCTCGTCCAGAGGTTCATTGCACACCCTCCTATGGGATTTGAGAGACGCCGGCTACGGGCCGACCTGGCTTACCAACCTGCCATCATCTCCACGACGGAGTACGAAGGCACGATATCCACCGGGACCGATTCGAGGCGCTTAAGCGCCGTCTCGAGCTCGGGCGATATCTGTCCGTATTTGTCGAAGAAGGCACCGGCTCCGGCATAGTCGCCGGTCGCCTCCACCATCAGATACCTGCCTGCGAGCTCCGACATGACAGCTGGGATGACAGCCAGATCCACCGAGAAACGCTCGGCGGCCGGATCGTAGGCGATCGCACCCGCCTCACGCAGGTAGTTGAACTGGCTCAGACAGCCCTTTCCATGGGCCTCGCTGATACCGAAGCGCATGCAGCGGAAAAGGTCGGCCACGTGGCCGATGTAGACCTGATCGAGGAAATCTTGCGTGTACACGCCACGCGACGTGAGAACCGCGAGGCTATGAGTGCCGACCGCATCCGCCTTCGCCTCCTCGGTGGCCGAGTAACGGTCCCGTAGCGCTCGGTTGACGGTGAGCCCATCGCCGCCGGTCACGTAGTCGGGTCCGAGTCCGTGAGCGAGCTCGTGCATCAGGACACGCGTAAAGTACTCTTCCTCCCCGACGACGGCCGCTTGATCAGGCGCGAGCACCTGTATGGCAAGGGGTCTCAAGATGGTCTCGAACTTCGCCTGGATGACGTTCTTCAGCATCACCTTCTTGGAGCCTTCCTGCTCCCGAACGCGCGGATCGTTCGGGAGGTTGAAGGCGATGGTCTGCACGCCGGCGCGCGTGTCTCCGGCGGCGTAGGCCAGATCCACGACCGAGATCGGTGATGTGAACGGCCGGTCGAGGTACTTGTGCTCGTCCGGTACCGGAAGAGCCTGCTCGAGGGCGGGCAGCTCGGCAACGAGGCTCTCGAGGCGCTTGCTCTCGGCCGGATCCTTGATCCCGATGAAGGACTCGAACGCTGCCTTGTAGCCGAAAAGCCGGTCTTCGTAGACCTCGTACGGACCGATCGTGGGATCGATCACGTTGTCTACCAGCCGCATCCACGCGACATCGCTGTCGAAGTAATCGTTGGAGAGGAAGGCCCCCGCCCGCGTGGTCAGAAAGCGTGCGAGCGAAGGATTCTCGGTGGCCTGGGCGGCCGCCTTCAGGGCGGTCGCGGCCGGCTCCAGCCGGTCACGGTAGGCGGTCGAATAGGGGATCGCGACGAGCTCGCGGTCGACCTGATCGATCACCGTGAAGTAGGAGCCGAACGCTTCCTGGTCCTGTGGGTGCTCGTCGAGCCAGCGCTCCAACCCCTCTCGGGAGACCTCTTCGGAGTAATAGCCGGCACCTTCCGGCTTCGGGCCAACGTTGAGAAACGGCTCGTCCTCCTCCAGACGGTCCCAGGCCCCGTACATGATGTCGAAGTAAGCGCGGGCGGCCTCTATTCCCGGCCCCTCCCGCTCCAGGAGCATGCCCCGTAGCTCCGTGTTCCGGCTCCAAACCTGGTCGAGAAAGATGGCGTCGAGCTGGTCCGAGGCCTCGACGAGGTGCTTGAGCACGCTCTTCTGGGAAGAGTCCAGGAGGCTCTCGTCGAACGTGAGCGTGACCGGGGCGAACTGTGCGACCCGGCGCTCGAGATCAGCCGGCGTCAGGCCCGGCGCGATCTCTACGAACTCCGGCAGGGTGGCGTGCGCCGGCATGGCATTCAGATCCGGCCTGGCGTGCTCTGTCAGGACCGGCTCCGTACGATCGCCGGCGGTCTCGTCGGTATCGCCCGCCCCTACGCAGGAAGCTGCGGCCAGGGCCAGGCTACCGGCGAAGCGGCGGCTAGCCGTTCTTGGCGCGCTCATGCCGAATCGCAGTGATCAGAATGACCCCCAGCCCTCCCCACACAAAGGAGAGGATCAGAGCCATCGTGACTGCGGCCGTTGGGGACATGCTGATCAAGATGGGCTCATCTGGCTCTTCCCTCCAGACCGAGCTCCTCTGCGACCCCTCGCATCGCCTCGATGACGAACTGAATGTGCTCGCTCATCTCGACTCCGAGGTCGTCGGCGGCCCCCTGCATCGCGTGCCTGTCCACCGCTGCCGCGAAGGACCGATCCTTCATCTTCTTTCTCACGGATTTCGGCTTCAGGTCAGTGATCCCGTTGGGTCTGACCAACGAACAAGCGACGATGAAACCCGTCAGCTCGTCAACCGCGCGCAGCGTCCGCTCCATCTCGGTCTCCGGCTCGACGCCCGTGTATTCCGCGTGCGACATGATGGCTCGTCGAACATCGGCCGGTAGGCCCCGCTCTTCCAGAATGGCCGACCCAGCGGAAGGATGTCCTTCCGTGGGGCTGTGCTCGGCGTTCGGCCAGCGCTCGTAATCGAAATCGTGCAACAGTCCGGTTATGCCCCACCTCTCCTCGTCCTCTCCGAGCTTGCGAGCGTAGGCCCTCATCGCCGCTTCCACGGCGTACATGTGCTTTCGCAGGTTCTCGTTCTCGGTGAACTCGCATACGATCGCGAGGGCCTCATCCCGGGTTGGAAGGCCGGACATTGCGACTCCTTTCAATCCTCGTTCAGCAGCTCGGCACGGGTGACGGCATCGCGGCCGTACCGCTCCTTGAGCGTATCGATGGCATCGGCCACGCGTCGGTCTTCGCGCCGACCGGCTCGGAAGAGCGATAGCTGGCCGGCTTCGGGCGGCACAAGACCTGAGAGGCTTACGCCGATCAACCGGACTTTCCGCCCACGTTGATCCGCCGCACGCAACAGTCGGACGGCAACCGGCCAGATGCCCTCGAAGGTGTTGACCGGCCGGGGTAACTTGAGCTGACGGGTCACCGTCTCAAAGCCCTCCCACCGAAGCTTTACCGTGACCGTCGCTCCTGCCAGACCTCGCCGACGAAGCGACGCCGCCACCTGCTCGCAGAGGCGGAGCAGCGTGCGCTCGACCCTACGCCGGTCCAATACGTCCGCGTCGAACGTGAGCTCCTTTCCGAGAGACTTGCGCTCCCGGTCGGGTCGCACGGCTCGAGCGTCCACGCCGCGGCAGAGAGAGTGAAAACGCTCGCCGGCCGCATCGCCGAAGATGCGAAGAAGATCTTCCCTCCCGAGCGCCTGCATGTCCCCGAACGTGCGGATGCCAAACCCATAAAGCCGCTCCAGCGTCCTCGGACCGGCTCCCCACAGCCTCTCGATCGCCAAGGGAGCGAGGAACTCGATCTCCGTACGGGCCTCGACGACGACAAGCCCGTCCGGCTTCTCGAGATCGCTGGCGAGCTTCGCGATGAACTTGGAGGTAGCCACGCCCACCGAAGCCGTTAGCGACTCCTTCCGCTGGATCTCGTCCTTGATTGCCCGGGCGATCGAGACGCCGTCGCCGAATAGCGCCTGGCTCGCGGTGACATCCAGGAAGGCCTCGTCGATGCTGAGCGGTTCGACCAGGTCCGTGTACCGTCGAAGCAGGTCGAAGATGCGCCGCGAGACCTCCGCGTACAGCGAGCCTCTCGGTCGAAGAAACGCGGCACCGGGGCAGCGCCGATACGCCTCCGAGATCGGCATGGCGGACCGGATGCCGTAGTCACGAGCCTCATAGCTCGCGGCGGCGACCACGCCGCGGCCGCGCCCTCCCCGCGGGTCGGCGCCGACGACCACCGGTCTGCTCGCCAGCTCAGGATCTTCCCGGACCTCGATCGACGCGTAAAAGGCGTCCATGTCCACATGTAGGACGGTCCTTTCCGACGCGTCGGATCCTTTGGGCGCTCGGCGGATCCCGCTCATGCCTCCAGCCCGCTTGCCATCCGTTCCTGAAGGACCCGGAGTGCTCTTCCCGGATCGTCCGAGATCAGCCCGTCGACGCCCCAATCCCAAAGCCGTCGCATGGCATCGGGTCGGTTTACCGTCCAAACGAAGACTCCGAGTCCGTCGTCGTGCGCCCGGCGGACGAAGCGTCGCGTCACGATGCGCACGCCGCGAAACCGCTCCGGCACCATTACCGCGATGGCCTCGGGGACCCACCACCTCGACAGTCCGAGCTTTCCCGTGAGCACGTACGGCCGGAGCTCATCTTCGCTCGCACAGCGCCGCTCTGCGCGTTCACCGATGGCCAGGATCGATCGGCGAGAAAAGGATCCCACCAGGATTTGGCGCGCCGCCCCGCTCCGTGCGAGCCACTCCCGCATGCGTTCCGCGGCCCGTTGCGACTTGATTTCCACGACAGCGGGCAGATCGCCGATCTCCTCGAACGCCTCCTCGACGGACGGAATGCGAACCCCTTTTCCGCGGTACGGGAAGGTCTGGCCTCCATCAGGCGTGAAACGGTATCCGGCGTCCAGCCGCTGTGCTTCCTCCAGCGTCAGCTCATCGATTCGACCCGAGCCATCGGTGGTTCGGTGCAAGGTCGGGTCGTGGAGGACCACCAGGCGGCCGTCGGACGTGCACTGGAGGTCGAACTCGACAGCGTGCGCACCCGCACGGGCCGCATGGCGCAAGGAGGGGAGAGTGTTCTCCGGCGCCACGCCCGCGGCGCCGCGGTGACCGATCACCCGCATGTCGGATCCAGGACCGAACGTCATGTGAAGCAAACTACGTTCTGCGCGCGTGATGCGCGTCGGAACCAAACGGACTTTCTTGCAGTCCGGAGCGGCCGCGCGCTACCATCTTCGGTCCCGATTCCGAATCGGCAACGGATGGCTAACAACAGGACGATGAGCAAAGGCGAAAGCGACAGCGGACACCCACTGGATCTGATGAATAAACTCGCGTCGCTCTGCAAGCGGCGCGGTTTCATCTTCCAATCGTCCGAGATCTACGGAGGCGTCGGGTCCGTTTACGACTACGGTCCGCTGGGCGTCGAGCTCAAGAACAACATCCGGAGCGAGTGGTGGGGCGAGATGGTCCACCGCCGTGCCGATGTCGAGGGCCTCGATGCCGGGATACTCATGAACCCGCGCGTGTGGGAGGCGAGTGGGCACGTGGAGGGCTTTACCGACCCCCTCGTGGAGTGTCGCAACTGCCACCGCCGCTTCCGAGCCGACGAGTTGGAAGGCGTTCAGTGCCCCTCCTGCGGCATGTCGGGCACGTTTACGGAGCCTCGGCAGTTCAACCTCATGTTCCACACGTTCATGGGGCCGGTGCAGGACGAGGCGTCGACCGTTTACCTGCGACCCGAGACGGCGCAGGGGATTTACGTCAACTTCCGCAACGTCCAGGAGACGGCACGCCAGAGGGTTCCGTTCGGCATCGCTCAGATCGGCAAGGCATTCAGAAACGAGATTACGCCCGGCAACTTCATCTTTCGAATGCGCGAGTTCGAGCAGATGGAGATGCAGTTCTTCGTGAAGCCCGGCACCGATGCCGAGTGGTTCGAGACGTGGATGGACAGAAGAATGTCCTGGGTCCACCGGTTGGGAGTGACGGCCGAGCGTCTCCGATTTCACGAACACGGGCCCGACGAGCTGGCCCACTACGCGAAAACGGCCTACGACATTCAGTATCTCTTTCCGTTCGGCTGGCAGGAGTTCGAGGGGATTCACAACCGGACAGACTTCGATTTGTCCCGTCATCAGGAGTTTTCCGGAAAGAAGCTCGAGTACGTCGAGCCGGGTGGCGGCGACCGCTTCGTCCCGTACGTGATCGAAACGTCGGCCGGCCTCGACCGCACCCTCCTAGTGGTCCTCGCGGACGCTTACGTCGAGGAAGAGGTAGAGGGTGAGCAGCGCATCCTGCTACGTCTGAATCCTCGCCTCGCCCCGATCAAGGCGGCCGTCTTTCCGCTGGTGAAGAAGGATGGGATGCCCGACGTGGCCCGCCGTGTGGCGGAGGACCTGCGAGGGTCGGTGACGGTGTTCTACGATGAGGCGGGTTCGATCGGGAGACGCTACCGACGGCAGGATGAGGCGGGCACTCCCTACTGCATTACGATTGACGGGCAGACGCTGGAGGACCAAACGGTCACCGTTCGGGACCGCGACACACTCCAGCAGGAAAGGGTCTCGACCGGACAGTTGACGGAGCACCTCCAGGCTTCGATGGAGTCCTTCTCTCCATGACGATGATCGGCTCGAGGTGCCCGATCGACGCACGCGCTTGAATCTCACCTTGGATGAGCTCCGCCTTCGGGCGGAGCGGTTTCTGGCCCACTCGAAGGCCGAGAGGTTCAAGGCCGAAGCCGGTATAAAGACCAGGCCCG
Organism: Gemmatimonadota bacterium; assembly: GCA_039589875.1. Lineage (GTDB taxonomy): Bacteria > Gemmatimonadota > Gemmatimonadetes > Palauibacterales > Palauibacteraceae. Next base: position 31,534 of record JBDHGL010000008.1, on the reverse strand, counting down.
AGCTGGAAGCGCTCTACGAAGCCGATCCGCTCCTGGACGTGGCTGTCGCGATGCCCGTGGTGGAGCGCGCCCTGGCCGAGGCAACGGGTGGCCCGGAGCGCCGGCTACGTCTGCTTCTGGAGTGGTTGGGCACTCGTCACCTGGAGCGGGCCCGCTCTCCGCTGGACGACGAGCTGTACGCCTGGGAGAGCACGACTACGCTCGATGTAGGAGGCAGCGAGCTGCCGCTCGCCGGCATTCTCGACCTCATACGAACAGCCGATCGAGAGTCTGCCCTGGAGTTGGAAGAGAGGCGGGACAGCGAGCTGGATGAGGTCACGCCGCTACTGGTCGACCGAAACTACCGGGTACGCCAGGCTGCCGAAGAGCTGGGTTACGGCCCGTACGTGACGGCAAGCTCCCGCCTAGCGGGTTTCAGCCTGGTCGACACGGCCAACGCGGCCCGCGAGCTGCTCGAAGAGACCGACGACGTCTTTCGGGCAGAGCTGGCGCACCAGCTTCAGGAGTGGCTGGGGATATCGCCGGCCACCGCACATCGCTCCGATATGCGGACTCTGCGCCGCATGACGTGGCTCGACGACCAGTTCCGGCCTCGAGAGGTGCTGGAGACGCTGACGAGAGATCTGGCGGAGCTCGGCTTGTCGGTTCAGGCGGAAGGCAGGGTCACGCTGGACAGGGAAGTCCGTCCGCTGAAACGAGCCAGAGCCTTTTACATGGCGATACGCGTGCCGGACGAAGTAGTGATCAGCATCGCGCCGGTCGGTGGGAGAGCCGGCTCCCAGGGCATACTTCGGGTGGTCGGCGGGGCTCTCCACGCCGCCTACACGGCTCCCGATCTCCCGTTCGAATATCGTTGCCTCGGAGATTCGTCCGTTCCGCGAGCGTTCGGGCGCTCGTTCGCCTGGCTCACGGGCAGCGCCCCTTGGGTGGAGCGGAATACGGGCCTGAGCGGCGAAGAGCTCGCAGTCTATCTGCGCCTGGCGAACTTCGTCGACCTGCAGGCGGTCCGCCGGGACGCCGCAACGCTCATCTACGAGCTGGAGCTGGCCGAGAGCGACCAACCGAGCGAGCTGATTGAACGCTACAGCCAGTTGATGCGTCAGGCGACGGGCGTGCGCTACGACGCCCGCTCCTTCCTCGACCGCGCCGAAGGTGACTTCACGAGCGCCCGGCGACTGAGAGCGTGGATGCTCGGCGCCATCCTCACCAACGAGCTGCGGGAACGCTACGATGAGGACTGGTTGAGTAACGCGCGGGCGGGGTCGTCCTTGCGGGAGCTGTTCGCTCTCGGTGCGATGGAAGATGCGTCGGACCTGGCCAGGCGATTCGGTGAGCGGTTGGGTCCCGCACCCTTGGTGGCCGCCTTCGCCGAGCGGAGGACCTGAGGCACGATGTCGACGAACCGCCGTAGGGCCCGCTTGAACGCGTCGGCGGGGTTGGCCTTCCTGGCCGCGGGATACGCCGTCTGGGTGCGTCGCCGCAACCGCAGGCTTCACCGCCCGGCGATCCGAAGCCCCGATAGCCATCCTTACCGCTCGCGCCGCTTCTCCTTCTCGGATGGAGCCGAAGTCACCTACCTGGACGCTGGCCATGGGAGTCCGGTCGTCCTGATCCCCGGTGCAGACGGGATGAAGGAGACGTTTCGCCACCAGATCCCGACGTTCGAGCGCAGTCACCGCGTCATCAGCGCGGATCTGCGAGACCGTACGTTCGCGGGAGACACCTTCGACCGCCTGGCGGACGATGTCGCGGAGCTGATGGACGAAACGGGAGTACAGAGCGCGGTCATCCTGGGCCAGAGCCTGGGTGGGTCCATCGCGATGCGCTTCGCTACCAGCTACCCGGAACGGGTTCGAGGACTCGTGATCAGCAACTCGCTGACCCACATGAACTTCGAGCACGTCGGCTTCAACCGCACCGGCTTGATTCCGCTGGCCCGCTTTACGACGCGCTACCTGCCCACCGCTGCCTCGCGGCTTCTGGCGGAACTGTGGAGCCGAGCCGAAGTGTGGATCTACGACGATTCCCCCGGATGGGCGAACATCGTCGAGTACGCCCTTTGGACGGGTCCGCGGACCGTCTCGTCTTTCGTTTCCAGGCGGAGAGTCGATCTTTTTCGAGAGGTCGACCTGCGGGCCGAGATTCGGCGCATTCGCACGCCCACCCTCGTGGTTCGCGGAGACCGGGATTTCTACATGCCGCCCGGTTGGTGGAAGGAGGTCCTCGACGCGATTCCTGAGGCGGTATGCCGGGAGATCACCGAGACGGGACACTGCTCGCACATTTCGATGCCGGGCTCGTTCAACCAAACCATTCTCGATTGGATCGGAGCGGTGGAGCGCGGCGAATCGACGCCCGTCGCGAACCAACCCGACTCAGGGAGGCAGCAGGAGGGGCCCTGATGGAGCCGAGATCGGTGTTCACCTCTCGTTGGGGGGCGATGCTGGCCATGCTGGGGATGGCCGTCGGGACCGGAAACATCTGGCGGTTTCCGCGCGTTGCCGCGTCCAACGGCGGCGGATCCTTCCTCGTCGCTTGGGTGGTCTTCCTCCTGCTCTGGTCCGTTCCGCTGATTCTCGTCGAGTTCGCCATGGGAAAGAACACGCGCCGAGGCCCGATCGGCGCGTTCGTCAAGGTGGCCGGCCCACGCTTCGCCTGGATGGGCGCGTGGGTAGCATTCACGGCAACGGCGATCATGTGCTACTACTCCGTGGTGATGGGCTGGACCATCCGCTACCTCTGGGGATCGCTGACCAACGCCGTGCCCATGAGCTCGCCCGAGGCCGCCGAAGCGTTCTGGTCGGGATACATCGGCTCCGGCGCAGCGGTCGCCACGCACGCGATCGCGATAAGCTTGAGCGCCCTGGTCGTCGCCAAAGGCGTGCTGGGCATCGAGCGGGCGGCGCGGATCCTGATTCCGAGCCTGCTCGTGCTGGTCGTCGCTCTCGCGGTTCGAGCGGTCACTTTGCCGGGTGCCTCGGCGGGCCTCGAATTCCTCTTTCGCCCTGAGTGGAGTGACCTTCTCAGCGCTCGCGTCTGGCTCGAGGCGCTCACTCAAAACGCATGGGACACGGGTGCGGGCTGGGGGCTGATCGTCGCTTATGCGGTCTACCTGCGGGGCCGCGAAGACACGACCCTCAACGCCTTCCTCCTCGGATTCGGCAACAACTCGGTCTCCCTCTTGGCCGGCATCATGGTGCTATGCACCGTCTTCGCGATCATGCCGGATGCGGCGGGACAGATCGTAGGAGCCGGCAACGAGGGCTTGACGTTCGTGTGGGTGCCGCAGCTGTTCGGTCAGATGCCGGCGGGCCGCTTCTTCATGGTCCTCTTCTTCCTGGCCCTTGTCTTCGCCGCCTGGAGCAGCCTGATCGCCATGGTCGAGCTGGCGTCACGCGTGCTCAGAGATGCCGGCATGCGGCGAACGCCGGCGATTCTCGTAGTCGCGGCCTTCGGCTTCCTGGTCGGGCTGCCGTCCGCCCTGTGGATCGAGGCGTTCCAGAACCAGGATTGGGTCTGGGGTGTCGGGCTCATGTTGTCGGGCCTCTTCTTCGCCGTGGCGGTGCTGCGCTCCGGAGTGGACCGTTTCCGGACCCGGATGGTTAATAGGGAGGGCTGTGACCTCCGGATCGGCCGCTGGTGGAACATGGCGATCCGCTTGGTTGCGCTCGAGGCAATCGTCCTGATGGGCTGGTGGCTCTGGCAGGCCGTGGACGCCTCGGATCTCGCCGCGACCTTCACGCCCTTCTCCACTTTCAACGTGGGTACCGTGCTCGTGCAGTGGAGCGTCGCGATCGCGGCGTTTCTCACCCTGAACCGCTGGCTCGTCAGGATCTCGGGAGCCGAGGCGGTCGGGGAGACACCGCTCGAAGGCTAGGGCGGAGTGTCTCGAGGCGGCGTGAACCCGATGCAGGCCACGAGGAAAAGAAGGAAGCAGAAATGAGCCAGCAGACCCCAAGAGCCATGCTCCTCGGCCTGGCCTCGGCAGCTTTCGGCATGATGGGCTGCGCCAGCGGCGGCGCGGCCCCCGACACGCAGGCGGGCATTCCGGCGGCCCAGGCGTCGCGAGAGGAAGCTGCCCCACCCGCCGCGGAGGGCGTCACGAGCGAAGCGCCAGGAGCCGAGGCGCTGGAAGAGCTGCCACCGAAACCGCTTACGCCGGCACAGCGGGCGGCGCTGCGCGTCGAGAAGATCGAAATCCGGCCGGCCGAGCTCACACTCGAGGTGGGAGGACGCGCATCGCCCCAGATCGTCGCTCTCGAGGCCGACGGTGCAGAGGTCGAAGGCGTGCAGCTGATGCGGTTCGTGCAGGGACAAGCTGCCTTCTTCGACGCGGCAACCGGCGAGATCGAAGCGGTTGAGCCGGGCGAGGCCACGATGCTGGCCGGAATCATGAAGCCGTCACCCGAAGGGGGCGGCCCCGACATGGTGTTTGCCCGCGCCCGCATCAACGTGCAGCCGCTCCCGGTCGCGAGGTTGGAGATCGGTGACCCGGAGGGCCGTCTCTATTCCGGAACGCGTAGGCGACTCCCGTTCGCTGCGTTTTCGGAGCGCGTGGTCGATGGCGACGTCACGGAGGTGTTCGAGCGGCAACAGTTCGAGATAGCATGGATCTCGTCGGATCCTTCGGTGGCCAGCGTCACGGCGAACGGCTTCGTCGTGGCCGGTCGTCACGGGGAGACCAGGTTGACGGCGACTTCGGAAGGCGTGAAAGCCTCCGTTGAGGTTCGCGTGGAGCCGAATCCCGTCCGGACGCTCAGCGTCGAGCCGTCGCTCGAGGAGGTGCTCGTTGGTGACGTGACCCGTTTTTCGGTAGTCGCACTGGACTCGAGCCGTGGGGCGGTGGAGGGCGTGGGGGCGGAGTGGACGATAGCCGGACTCTCGGGCCAACCGGTTGAGGCCGCTTGGATATCTCAGGAGGGATCGTTCGTGGCGAGCGCACCTGGGCTCTATCGAGTGACGGCCACGGTTGCCGATCTGTCGGCTGTCGCCGAGGTCTCTGCACGAGAGCGGCCCGGGCGACGCAAAGTGGAGAGGGTCGGCTACGCTGCGACACCGGAGCACTCGACCTCCGACCTGTGGGTGTTCCAGGGGAGGGACGGCCGGGACTACGCCTACACGGGCACCCATGCGGCCGGCAAAGGCGGGAACGTGATGTACGCCTGGGATGTAACCGATCCGTCCAATCCGGTGATGACCGACTCCGTTCTGGTCGACGCACGAGTGGTGAACGATGTGAAGGTCAACTCGGACGCCTCCCTGGCGGTCATCACGCGGGAGGGTGCCTCGGACCGCCGGAACGGTATCGTCGTGCTGGATCTCGCCGATCCCGCGCACCCGGTGATCGCTTCCAGCTACACGACGGATCTGACCGCCGGAATTCACAACACGTGGATCGAAGGCGCTCTGATCTATGCGATCAACGATGGCACCCGAGCGATGCACATCATCGACATCTCCGATCCCGCCGCGCCGGTAGAGGTGGGTCGGTGGGAGCTGGAGAAGGAGAACAAGTATCTCCACGACGTGATGGTAAAGGATGGGCTGGCGTATCTGAGCTACTGGAACGACGGCCTGATCGTCCTCGATGTCGGCGCCGGAATCCGCGATGGAACACCCACCCGACCGACGCTCGTGTCACAGCACAAATACCGCAGCCGGCACGGCTCGGAGGAGTTCGGCAACACGCACCACGCGGTGCGATACAAGAACTATGTCTTCCTTTCGGACGAGATCATGGGGTGCGAGGAATGCGTGAACGGCCCACGGGGGTACGTCCACGTGGTCGACGTGACGGAGATCGAGACGCCGAGAGAGGTGGCACGCTATCACGTCCCGGAGGCAGGCGCGCATAACATGTGGATCGAGGATGACAAGTTGTACGTGGCCTATTATCAGGGTGGGTTGAGGGTCGTGGACGTGTCGGGAGAGTTGAGTGGAGATCTTTACCGACAGGGACGTGAGATCGGCTGGTTCATGACCGAGTCCCGCGACGGCTTCCGTCCCAACGACACCATGGCTTGGGGTCCGCAGCCCTATAAGGGCAACATCTTCGTATCGGACATGAACTCGGGCCTCTGGGTCGTGAAGCTGGAAGAGCCGGAGCGGGCGCTCGTTCCATAGGCGTTCGGAAGGGGCATGCCCGTATCAGCAGATCGCTTTCGAGAGGTTCTCGGCCGCTTGGCGAGCGGCGTGTGCGTGGTGACGACGCGCGACGCAGGCGGCTTGCCCCACGGCATGACTGCCACGGCCGTGTGTGCCGTCTCGATCGACCCGCCGCTGGTACTTGCCTGCATCGGTTCCGGATCCCGCACCCATGATGCGATCCAGACATCGGGTTGCTTCGCCGTGAACCTGCTGGGCGCCGGAGGCGCGGCCATCGCCGACACCTTTGCCAGCACCGGAGAGGCCAAATTCGAAGACGTCGAAAGTCGCGAAGAGATCACGGGAGCCCCGGTGCTCGACGCGGCGCTCGGCTACTGCGACTGCCAGGTAGTGGATCGATTGACTGCAGGAGACCACACCGTCTTCATCGGACGCGTGGAGTCCGCTTCCGCGATCGACTCGACCGCCGGCGCGCTGCCCCTGCTTCACTACCGCAGCAGCTACGCCACCGTAGCGCCATCCGACCGGGGACGCGGGAGGGGTGGCGGGCATGCCGGCGATGATATCTGAGCCGGTTGGGCGAATGGACCAGATGGACGTGAGTGCCTTCGAGGCGGTGGCGACGGAAATGTGGCAGCATATCCCGCAGGACGTGAAGGAAGGTGTGGACGGGCTGGTGGTGGAGGCAGGAGAACGCGGTCATCCGTTCCTCGATGCGGTCTATACGATGGGCGAGTGTCTCACCGAGAGCTGGCCGTCCGGCTACGGTGACAGCGGTGAGGTACGCTCGTGGCTCGTTCTCTACCACGGTTCCTTTGTTGCGCTGGCCGCCGAAACGACGGGCTTCGCGTGGGAGGAGGAGATCTGGGAGACGATACTGCACGAGCTGCTTCACCACCGGGAGGCGGCGGCTGGAGAGTCGAGGCTTGACGAGCTCGACTGGGCGAGTGATCAAAACTTCCTACGCCTGGCCGGCCGCCCGTTCGATCCGGATTTCTATCACGCGGTTCCAGCCGATCCGGACGGCGCCGTGCGGATCGAGTCCGAGCTATTCGTGGAGGCGACAGAGCGTCGGGCGAGCTCCCTACGCTTTGCGTGGCGGGGATCCGATTACCTGGTGCGAGTTCCGGACTCCGATGCCGCGCTGTTCGTCGAAGTGAGAAATCTGGCCGGCGGCCGCCTGACCGTCGTTTCACCGCCCCGGGTAGGCTACCTCAGACGCATCCTGGGCCGCACCGCCGACGTCGAGCAGGTCGGCCGGCGAGCGTTGCCCGCCGGTCAGAAGCGGACCGCCTGATGCGGTTGTTCGGAGGTTTCAGCGTCGGCCGCTGGTTCGGCTTCCCGATCAGAATTGACTACTCGTGGTTCATCCTGATCGCGCTCATAGTCTGGATCTTCAGCACGGTCGAGTTTCCCCGCCAGCTTCCCGGCTATGGCGAGCTCGCCTACTTGGCGATGGGAATAGCCGCAGCTCTGTTCTTTTTCCTTTCGCTGCTCCTGCACGAGTTGGCGCACTCGCTCGTTGCCCGCTCCCGTGGGATTCACGTGCAGGGCATCACGCTCTTCATATTCGGGGGCGTCGCCCAGACGACCATGGAGGCGAAGCGACCCGTAGACGAGTTCTTGCTCACCGTGGTCGGGCCGCTGGCCAGCTTCGGTCTCGCCGGAGCCTTCTATCTGATCGGTGTAGGGGCTTCACGACTGGAGATCCTCCCGGCCGTGGGCGCCGTCGCCGGCTATCTGGGCTGGCTGAACTTCATCCTGGCGGTCTTCAACCTCGTGCCGGGCTTTCCGCTGGATGGAGGGCGCATTTTCCGCGCGGCCATCTGGCAGATCACCGGTGATCTGCGGCGGGCGACTCGCTGGGCGACAGCCGGCGGAAGGGCTTTCGGCTACGTGCTCATCGCGGGGGGCGCGTTCCTCGTCCTCCGCGGTCCGCTGATCAGCGGATTGTGGCTGGCTTTTATCGGCTGGTTTCTGGCGAGCGCGGCGTCGTCGAGCTACCGGCAGTTCCTTCTCATGCGAGCGATATCGGGAGTGCCGGTGACCCGTGTCTTACGCGCAGCTCCGGCGGTGCCGGCCGAGATGAGCGCTCTCGAACTGGCCGCGCTTTATGTCTCTGGAGCTCCGCCCGCCCTGCCGGTTGTCCGCGAGGGCCGTCTGACGGGCGTAATCGATCTCGACGATCTGGCGAACGTTCCTCCGGCGAGACGGGCCGACTGCACCGTGGGCGAACTCATGAGCGACCTGGCCGAAGCTCCCGTGGTGGCTCCCGACGAGACCCTCGACCATGTCGTCACCCTGATCCAGGCGGAGGAGGCCCGGTGGGCTATCGTCATCAGCCGGTCACGGTTCCTCGGCGTGGTTACACTGCAGGAAATCGGCGATTGGGTGCAGCGTGCCCGAAAGCTGGGGCTGGACCGCCCCGGTGCCGAGCTCGCAGATCTGACGGAGAGTCCTCTGCAGGCAGCGGAGTCGGACGCCGGCCGCCCGGCAGATTCCGAACGCGAAGCCGAGTCGGAGCGGGAAACCATCACGGGTTGAGAACGATGACGGATAGCGAACGGCTGCGCTCGCTCGCCACTCGGCTGGAAGAGCGCTACGAAGATCTGACGGTAACCCTGGACCACGGAAACGCGCTGGAGCTTCTAGTGGCCACGATCCTCTCGGCGCAATGCACGGACGAGCGCGTGAACAGGGTGACACCGGCACTTTTCGAGCGTTTCCCGGCAGCCGAGGCCTATGCGAGCGCAGACCGGGAAGAGCTGGAGGAATACGTTCGGCCTACGGGCTTCTACAGAAACAAGGCAAAGCACATCCAGGAGATGGCGGCAAGACTGGTAGCCGAGTACGACGGGGAAGTCCCGGACACGATGGCTGAGCTGATCCTGCTGCCCGGCGTCGCCCGCAAGACGGCGAACGTCGTACTCAGCAACTGGTTCGACACACACGAGGGCGTGGTCGTGGATACCCACGTGAAGCGAGTGGCCGGTCGCCTGGGCCTCACGGAGGAGAGGGTCCCGGACAAGGTCGAGCGAGACCTGATGGAGCTCCTGCCGCCGGAGCAATGGAGGCCGTTTGCCTGGCGGCTCATACTCCACGGCCGCTCCACCTGTCAGGCGCGCAAGCCGAAGTGTGACGGTTGCACTCTGGAGGACCTGTGCCCGAGCGCACACTCGTTCGGCTGATCCCCCGAGCGGCCAGGCTGGGATGACCGAGAACGCTCGCGATCGCGTTGCCCGACTGTTCGCCCGTCAATACGGCGCTCCGCCTGCCAGCATTAGCGCCGTGGCCGCCGACGGCTCGGCGCGCCGCTACTTTCGGATGCCGACGCCCGAGGGCGGGACCGTGATCGGCGGCTACGGGTCCGATCGTAGGGAGAACCGGGCCTTCCTCTCCTTCTCGTCCTCATTCCGCACCGCGGGACTGCCCGTGCCCGAAATCCTGGCCGAAAACCGGCGGCAGGGCATCTGGCTGGAGGAGGATCTCGGGGACGACTCGCTCTTCGACCTCCTCGCTGCGGCGCGAGCCGAGGGCGGCGCGTTCCCGGATGAGATGCTGGAGCTCTACAGCGCAGTCGTGCGGATTCTGCCCCGCTTCCAGGTGGACGGTGGTCGGGTGGTGAATTTTCGCGTTGCGTACCCGCGGCGCGCCTTCGATCGACAGTCGATGGCATGGGATCTGAATTACTTCAAGTACCACTTCCTGAAGCTCGCTCACGTGTCCTTCGACGAAGCCCGCCTCGAGCGGGATTTCTCGAAGCTCCTGCGCTTCCTCCTCGAGGCCGACCGAGAGCACTTCATGTATCGTGATTTCCAATCCCGAAACATCATGGTTCGGGCAGGGGAGCCCTGGTTCATCGATTATCAGGGGGGCCGGCGGGGTGCTCTCCAATATGATGTCGCTTCGCTGCTCTACGACGCCAAAGCGGATCTGCCGAGCGGGGTGCGCGAGGCGCTGCTCCACTGCTACGTAGAGGCGCTGGAAGAGGTTGCCGGAGTGGACGCTGCGACGTTCATGGTTCACTATCGGGGCTTCGTTCTCATCCGAATCATGCAGGCGATGGGCGCATACGGATACCGAGGCTTCTTCGAGCGAAAGCCACGGTTCCTGCAGAGCGTTCCCTACGCCGCTCGCAACATCTCGGATTTCCTGGAGGAGGGCCTGCCGGTACCGCTGCCCGAGCTCGAGGCAGTCTTTTCCCGCATCGCACGGCGCTGGGCGGACGACGAGTCGCAAAACGGCCAGGAGTCCGCACTGCGAGTCGACGTGACGAGCTTCAGCTATCGAACCGGCTACCCGGAGGATAGGGCCGGCCATGGGGGAGGGTACGTGTTCGACTGCCGAGGCATCTCGAATCCCGGTCGCCGGGCGGAATTCGTGCACATGAACGGCCTCGACGATCCCGTAGCGAGCTTTCTCGAGGCACAGCCGGAGGCGACCAGCTTCTGGGAGGGGGTCCGGCGGCTGACGGAGTCCCACGTGGAGGCCTATCGGCGCAGGAGCTTCTCGAGCTTGAGCATCGGCTTCGGATGCACCGGGGGCCAGCATCGATCCGTCTACTTCGCCGAGCGCCTGACGCGCCATCTTGCCGAGCTCTATCCGGATCTCGAGGTCGTCGTAACCCACCGCGAGCGCGGCTCCTGGCCGGCTCCATAAGCGGCATCTGTAATTGGAGGCCATGATCCTCGCCGCGGGCGTCGGGAAGCGCCTGCGACCGCTGACCGATGAGATGCCGAAGGCGTTGGTGCAGGTCGCCGGGAAGCCGCTCATCGAGCACGTGGCCGTTCGTCTCCGGACTGCCGGAGCCGACCGGATCATTGTCAACACGCACCATCACGCTGATCAGATTGAAGAGTACGTCGCCGATCGGAAGGGATTCGGTGTCGAGGTTCGCTTCTCGAGGGAGAGGGAAACGCCGCTCGAGACCGGCGGTGGACTCTTGGCGGCGCAGCGGTTGTTCGATGCATCTGCACCGTTTTTTCTTCACAACGTCGACGTGATATCCGACCTGGATCTGGTCTCTCTGTACGATGCGCACCTTCATGACGCCGCGTTGGCGACGCTCGTCGTGAGCCAGCGAGAGACGTCGCGGCCGCTGCTCGTGGACGAGGACGGCTTCCGGGGGCTCGCCAATCGAGCCACCGGCTGGTGTGCGGAGGCGCGCCCCGAAGTGGGCGCGACGCGAGAGATCGGTTTCGCCGGAATCCACGTTCTGTCGCCGCGCGTATTCGATCTCATCACGGAGCGCGGTCGCTTCTCGATCATGGAGCTGTATCTGAGGCTCGCCCGTGAGGGTCACCGGATCGCCACCTTCGACGCCACGGGCGATTTGTGGCTCGAAGTGGGGGACCCGTCGCGACTCGATCACGCCCGCGCGGCGCTGACCAAGCCCGGTAGCTCGACGTGAACCCGAGTGAGGTGCGCGAGCGGCTGCGGCTGGACGCGCTGGAGCTCGGATTCGACCAGGTCGGGTTCGCCCCGGCCTTCGAGCCACCCAACGCCTCGGCCTATTTGGACTGGCTCGAGCAGGGCCGGCACGGTGAGATGGCGTACATGGCCAGGGAGGACGCGGTGCGCCGCCGGCTCGACCCGGAAGAGGCGCTGCCAGGCTGCCGTACGATCATCATGGCGAGCCTGAGCTACGCCCCCTCACCGGAGGCACGGAGAAGCCCGGAAGCCTCGCCAGAGCCGGCGATGCCGGTTGTCTCGCGCTACGCTCTCGGCAAGGACTACCACGAGGTCTTCGAAGCCCGGCTGGCTCGGCTCGAGACCGTGCTTCGAGAGCTGGCCCCACGAGAGCGTACGCTCCCCTACGTCGACTATGGACCGGTTCTAGAGCGCGACCATGCCCAGCGTGCCGGCCTCGGATGGATCGGTAAGAACACGATGCTGATACATCCCGAGCTCGGATCGTACCTGCTCCTGGGCGAGTTGCTCACGACACTGGAGTTGCCGCCGGATGATGCCTTCTCCGACGACCGTTGTGGGACTTGTCGCCGATGCATCGAGGCCTGCCCGACAGGCGCGATTCGCGCGTCCCGTGAGCTCGACGCGCGTCTCTGCATCAGCTACCTGACAATCGAGCTGCGCGGACCCATACCGCTCGAGCTAAGGCCACTCATCGGGAACCGCGTTTTCGGATGTGACATCTGTCAGGAGGTGTGCCCGTGGAACGATGACGCCTCTCCAGGCCGGGATCGAGAGCTTCAGCCACCCGCCAGACCGGGGCAATCACTTCGGCCGGTTACGATGGTCACATGGGCCGAGGAGCTCCTGTCGGTCTCGGACGAGGCATATCGTGATCGTTTCCGTGGCACCGCGTTGGCTCGCCCCGGGCGGCAGGGGGTGCTCAGGAACCTGTGCGTCGGCCTCGGCAACAGCGGCGACCGTGCGGCGATCGGCGTACTACGCCGCTGCGTCGAAGATCCATCCGAGCTCGTTCGGGAGCACGCGAGCTGGGCTCTGGACCGCCTGGAGAAATGAGATGAGCGTAGAGATGAAGATCGAGCGACACCAAGGCATCCTCGCCGGTTTGCTCGTAGCGGTGGCGTTGCCGTTCGCTTCACTGCCGGCCGTTGCTCAACCCGGTCGGCAGGAGGGTGATCCGGATCTCCGTCAGCTGAGCGACAGCTTCGAAGGGCTGGCCGAGCGAGTGGGCCGCGCCGTCGTTTTCATCACGGCATCCGGCCTGAGGCTGTCACGCCAGACGGGCCGGCAGGGTCAGCCGGCGGTCGCCCGCGAGCGCAGCGCCGGGTCGGGCGTGATCGTGGATTCGGCGGGCCACATCATCACGAACGCGCACGTAGTAGACGGAGCGACCCGCATTCGTGTCCAGCTAGCGGAGCCGGTTGAAGGGCTGCTTCGCGGTCAATCGATACTGAAGCCCCAGGGACAGTCCCTGGATGCCCGCCTCGTCGGGATCGATCGTGAAACGGATCTAGCTGTGCTGAAGATCGACCGCCCCGCCCCACCCCATCTGGAGCTGGGCGACTCCGATGAGCTGCGCCCCGGCCAGTTGGTGTTTGCCTTCGGCAGCCCGCTCGGGCTGGAGAACTCCGTCTCCATCGGCGTTGTGAGCTCCGCGGCCAGACAGCTTCGGGCGGAGGATCCCGTGATCTACGTGCAGACGGACGCTGCCGTGAATCCGGGCAACAGCGGCGGGCCGTTGGTTGATACGGACGGCCACGTCGTGGGGATCAATACCATGATCCTCTCGCAGTCCGGAGGCAGTGAGGGCATCAGCTTCGCGGTCCCGAGTAACATCGTTCGAGCCGTTTTCGAGCAGATCCGGGCCAGCGGACGGGTGCGCCGGGGCCTCATCGGAGTGAAGGCGCAGACCATTACGCCGACGCTGGCCGAGGGGCTCGGCCTGGACAGGAACTGGGGCGTTCTGATCAGTGACATCTACGGCGGCAGCCCGGCCGACAAGGCCGGCGTCCAGATAGGCGACATCATCTACGCGGTAGAAGGAAAGCTCATGGAGAACGCTCGGCAGTTCGATGTGAACATCTATGGGCGCCCGGCCGGCGACACTCTTCGGGTCGAGGTCGTTCGCGGCACCGAGCTGCTCGAGATCCCTGTCGAGGTGATGGAGCGTCCCGGTGACATCGGGCCGTTTGCCGATATGGTCTCGGTCGAGAATAACCTGGTTCGCGAGCTCAGCATTCTCGCCATGGATGTTACCGAGCAGATCGCCGCTCTCCTGCCGGGTCTCCGTGGATCGCGCGGGGTGCTGGTCGCCGCACGGGTGGGGAGCGAGGGTGCCGTGAGCGATCTGATGCCGGGCGACGTGATCTACAGCTTGAACAACCGGCGCGTGGCCACGCTGGGTGATCTCCGAATCGCGCTCGCCGGCATGAAACCCGGCGATGCCGTCGTTCTGCAGGTGGAACGGGGCGGCGAGCTGATCTTCCTTCCGTTCGAGGCCGACTGGTAAGCTCCGCCCGAGCCCGAATTGCCGCTTGATACTTGACCTTTGTCCCTCTGCCCCCTAGCTTTGAGGAAAAGTTTAGGGTAGACTAAAAATGATCGGACCACAGACGATGAGCCGGCGCGACTGGCTGAAGCTAGGTGGCGCCGGCGTGGCCGGACTTTCCGGCGCGTCGATCCTGGCTCTTGCCCGTCGAGGTGGCGCCGCGGCCGCGTTGGAGAGCGCCGGAGTCCAGGACGCGGTTCACTCGCCCCAGGAGCTCGCACAGCTCCGAATGGGGGTGTTCGGAGATCACCCGCCGGGCGACGGATTCGATCCCGTGGCGTTTCTCACAGACTTCGACTACGGGAAGGTGAGCCGCGATTCGACCGGGAGAACCGTCCGCGAATACGAGATCGTTTCCGTCGATCGTGAGATCGAGGTGGCACCGGGCGTTTGGTTCCCCGCCTGGACCTACAACGGACGTGTCCCCGGTCCTACGCTGCGCTGCACCGAGGGTGACCTCCTCCGAGTCGACTTTTCAAACGCGGGTTCCCACCCGCACACCGTGCACTTCCACGGCACGCATCCACCACGGATGGATGGCGTTTTTCCGATCGTCGATCCCGGCGAACGGTTTACATACGAGTTCGAGGCGAAGCCCTTCGGCCTTCACCCCTATCATTGCCACGCGATCCCACTGAAGCGGCATATTCACAAGGGGCTGTACGGAGCGCTGATCGTCGATCCGCCGGGCGGAAGATCGCCCGCCCGCGAGATGATCATGGTCATGAACGGCTTCGACACGAACTTCGATGGAGAGAACGAGATATACGCGGTCAACACGGCGGCGTTCTATTACCAGACCCATCCGATCCGGGTGGGCGTTGGCCAACCGGTCAGGATCTATCTCGTCAACATGACCGAGTTCGACCCGATCAACTCGCTCCACCTGCATGCGGGCATGTTCCGCTACTACCGGACAGGCACCCGCCTCGACCAGTTCGACCTGACGGACACGATCATGCTCTGTCAGGGCGAGCGCGGGATCATCGAGCTGGAACTCGAGAACCCCGGTCTCCACATGGTGCACGCGCATCAGAGCGAGTTCGCCGAGCTCGGCTGGATGAGCTTCCTCGATGCCGTCCCCCAGCTGGCCGCCGACGACGGCGTGCCGGTGCACCGTTATGGCTGATACGGGACCAGGCGGCGGAGGCCGCCGCCTGGCGCTCGGCCTGGCCCCGCTCGTTTTGCTGGGCGCTCTGGTCGCGCTTTTTCTCTATCTGGATCCGACCAGCGTCCTCCGCGCCGGTTTCCCTCCCGTCGAGGAGTTGACGATCGAGCGAGTCACGTTGCCCGAGCCGGGGGTGATGCGGGTCCACGTTGTGAACGGAGGCCCGGAACCGGTCACCGTGGCGCAGGTGATGGTGGACGAAGCGTACTGGCAGCACGAAGTGGACGGCGAGCGGACGATTCCGCGCCTCGGCCGGAGCGAGATCACGCTCAACTACCCCTGGGTCGAAGGAGAGCCGCACGAGATCGTACTGGTGACGTCGACAGGCCTCACCTTCGCGCACGAGGTGGAGGTGGCCATCCAGTCGCCGCAGCCGTCCGGGAAGTTCCTGGCGATCTTCGCGTTGCTGGGCATTTACGTCGGCCTCGTGCCCGTTCTCATCGGCCTCCTCTGGTATCCGTTCCTTCGGGAGGTGAGTCGCCGCTGGCTGCACTTCTTCCTCAGTCTCACCATCGGCCTCCTCATCTTTCTGGGAGCCGATGCCCTGCATGAGGCCCTGGAAACGGCGGCGGTCGTTCCGGCAGCCTTTCAGGGCGTCGGTCTGATCGTGCTGGGAGCGTTCGGGAGCTTTCTTGCCCTGCGGGCGTTCGCCACCGCGCGGCGGCATGACCGAGATGCCCGCGCGGCGGACTCTCCGGCCGACCGGCTGCGCCTCGCCTATCTCATCGCGCTGGGGATCGGCCTGCACAACCTGGGAGAGGGCCTGGCGATCGGGTCCGCCTACGCCGTCGGAGAGATCGCGCTGGGAAGCTTCCTAGTGATTGGCTTCGCGCTCCACAACACGACCGAGGGCCTGGCGATCGTGGCACCGGTCGCGGCGGACCGTCCACCCCTGAGAAATCTGCTGGCGATGGGCGCGATCGCCGGCCTACCGACCATCCTGGGCACCTGGATCGGCGGGTTCTCGTACTCGCCGATCGCGGCGACCCTGTTTCTGGCGATCGGGGCCGGCGCGATCCTCGAGGTCGTCTACGAGATCGCGCAGATGATGCGGCGCGAGCAGCCCGCCGGGCTCTTCGCGCCGCTCAACGCCGCAGGGTTCTCCCTCGGTCTCGTCGTGATGTACGGAACCGCGTTGCTGGTCGTAGCCTGATCGGCCGGCCAGCCAGCCGCTCCTAGCCGGGTCGCTCCTCGCTCCAGTCGCTTCCGGCCGACTCGTCGATCGTTTCGGGGCCTGCCGCCCGTTCTGCGTCGGCCGACTCGTCCGCAACCGCAGTGGGTTCTTCGGGTGCCGGTGGCTCCGGTTCGGGAATCGGCTCCGGTGCCGGTGGTGGTTCTGGCTCCGGCTCGGGAATCGGCTCCGGTGCCGGTTGAGGCGCGGCGGTCTGGACCGAACGGTTGTCGACCGCCGCGAGTCCCGGGCCGCCAAGCAGGATGGACAAGAGGCCGGCGATGAGCAGCAGGTTGAACTCCACTCCGCCGCTTCCCGGGCCGATCACATAGAAACCGTTCGCCGCGTGAACGAGGACGATGCCGGCCGCCATGTGAGCGGCAAGCAATACCGCGGTGGGCAGGACGAACAGTCCCACGATCAGGAACATGCCTCCCACGAATTCGAGCAGCGTGATCAGCCAGGCCGATAGGATCGGAACCGGGATCCCGAGCTGACCGAAGAAACCGGCCGTGCCCGTTACTCCGGGTTCACCAAACAGCTTCGACGCTCCGTGCGCGACGAAGATCACGCCGAGAACGATGCGAAGGATCATCTGACCCAGTCGGGGATTCAGCAGCTTGTTCATGGAGGATCTCCCGTGTGTAGAATCGGCGAAGCGGCTTACACCCTCAAACGTCTATCACCCGTGGACGCGGCTCAGGCTGATCGTCGGTCGAGGCGCCGGTCCACGCCTGCTCCCCCTCCTGAACCCAGACGCGCATGTCGCCCGTCTCGATCTTCCTGTTGATCCTTCCCTGCACTCGCCGAATCAGCGATGTCCGGACCGGTCGGAACAACATGAGGAGCCCGGCGGCGTCCGTGAAGACCCCGGGAGTAACGAGCAGGGCGCCGGCGATGACTATCAGAAGAGCATGAAGCAGCTCGGCCGCGGGCAATCGACCGGCCGCCATCTCGTGTTGCACGGCGATCCAGCTGCGAAATCCCTCGCGCCGGGCAAGCCACGCTCCGGCCGCGCCCGTTCCGAGGACGAGCAGCACGGTGGGGCCCGCTCCGATGAGCCCGCCGATGCGAATCAGCAGGTACAGCTCGACCAGAGGTATGAGCGTAAAGAGCAGGAAGAGCCTGAAGAACATCCTACGGCCCGCTGAAGCCGGCTCTGACCGCTCGGTGCGCCACCGTCGAGTCAGTAACCCATCATGGCGCGGACCGTCGGATCGATCAGGTCCGGGGTCCAGAAGGGCTTCCAGACCAAGTTGATCGCCGCGGACTCCACCCCGAGGACGGACTCGGCGGCTGTCTTGGCTCCCTGCATGATCTGATCGCCTGCCGGGCAGCCGGGGCTCGTGAGCGTCATCGTCACGGTTACCGCACCGTCCTCCTCCTCGACCTCGTAGATCAACCCGAGGTCGACGATGTTCATACCAAGCTCGGGATCCTTCACCGTACGCAAGGCATCTCGGACGAGGTCCGGCACGCCCGCGTCGTTCGCCTCGTTTTCGTTCACATGCATCGGAACCATCTCCTGACAGCAAATGGGGTAGGGTCGGAACTTGGGTCCGGGAGCGTCATGTGGCCACGCCCTCGAGCTCGCCCTCCAACTCGGCCAGCCTGCCGAACGCTTCATCAAGCGCGCACGCATCCCGGAGGAGAGACCGACACGCCTCCAACCGATCGTTCGCGTTGAGCAACACCACACCGATCAAACGATCGTCTTGGCTGCAAAGGACGATGCTGCGATCGGCCGCGAGCTCTCCGAGCACGACCACGTCATCTCCCAGCGAGGGGCGTCCCAGGACGCTGAAGCTCAGGTCGAACACGTCGGAATAGAAGTAAGAGAGGTGGTCGTATTCCTCTCGTGCATCGGCCATGTTGCGTCCGACCAGCCTTCCGTGGGTGCGTGCGTGATCCCAATGCTCGATCCGCGTCGTATCGGCGAAGTGTGGGTCGGGAAATCGCGCCAGGTCCCCGGTCGCGTAGATGTGGCCGTGGCTCGTTTCGCCGAACTTGTCGACGATCACCCCGTCCATCACCGCCAACCCGGCCTCGCCGGCGATCTCCTCGTTCGGCCGTATTCCCACGCCGACAACGGCAAGGTCGCAGTCCAGCCGGGAGCCATCCGCGAGTCGAGCGGCTTCGACCCGCTCCGATCCGATTAACTCCTCTACCTCGGAGCCCAGCTCGAAGCGAACGCCACGTTCCTCGAAGTATCCCTGCACGAAAAGGGAAAGGACCGAAGGCAGAGCGCGGGACCAGACTCGGTCCTCCACCTCGACGATCGTCGATCTCACTCCGTAACGCGTCAGGGAGGCTGCAATCTCCAACCCGATGAAGCCGCCGCCCACCAGAACGGCAGTTTCGGCGTCCGGGGCCAGTTCTCGCAGCCGCTCGGCGTCTGCCACCGTGCGGAACGTGGACACACCGGCCAGCTCAGCGCCCGGGATATCGGGCCGGATCGCTCGTCCCCCCATCGCAAGGAGGATCCGCTCGCCTCGATATGTCTCGCCTGTAGCCGTCTCGACCGTCATCTCGCGAGGATCTAGCGAACTGGCTCGAGCGCCTTTGAGCAGGGAAGCAGCGCCCTCCTCATCGAACCAGTTTTCCGGCTTGACATACAGCAGATCCCGCGTTGCTTCCGGTGTCTGCAGGAACTCCTTGGAGAGCGGAGGACGATGGTAGGGGGGCTCGCTCTCCTCGTCCAGGATGGCGATGGTGCCCTCGGAGTCGAGGCTTCGAATGCCGTCCACGGCGGATGCCGCGGCGAGGCCGCCGCCGACGATGAGGTAGTCGAATTGCTGCAATTATCGTTTCCTTTCTACGCGTGAAGGTGGCCCACGGACTGTCCTACGTCCGGATGTGGCGCCGGGTCCCTCACCTGAAGAATCCTCAAGGGTTCACCGGCCTGATCTCTACCTCGCTCACGGTCGCTCGGTCCGACAGCCGGATGGCCGTCAACACGAGATCGGCGACATCCGACGGGTCCATGATTCTCGCGGGGTCCGGCGTGACGTGGTCCTGGTCGTCGAAGAACGGCGTGTGCACGGAACCGGGGCAGATCGCCAGCACGCGTACGTTGTGCTCCCGCAGATCCAGCATCATGGATTTGGACATGCCCAGCACCGCGTGCTTCGAGGCGGCGTACACGGCCCCGGTGGGGAAGGCGTTCTTCCCGGCGAGCGACGCGATGTTTACCACGACGCCGTCGCGAGCTTTCACCATGCCGGGGATGAACGCCTGGGCGCAAAGAAAGAGTCCGCGGACGTTGACCGCGAAGGTATCGTCGAAGTCGGCCGTCGAAAGCTCGAGAAAACGACCGAAGCTCCCGATTCCCGCGTTGTTGACGAGGATGCTCGCCGGGCCCAGTTGTTCTTCGATCGCCGCGGCGAAGCGCCGAACGTCGTCCTCCTTCGACACGTCGGTCGGAATCGCCAGAAGCTGCGTTCCGGGTGAACGCAGCTCTTCCGCCGTCTCGAACAGTGGTTCCTCCCGCCGCGCGCAAAGCCCGAGACGACAACCGGCCGCGGCCAGCTTGGCGGCGATCGCTCGTCCGATCCCCGTGCTGGCGCCGGTTACGACCGCCGTGCGTCCCTCTAGGTCCACTCACATCCTCTCGCTATAATCGCGCTCGCTGACCCCTCGGGCGAGGAGCTCGATCGGGTGCAGCACGCTGGTCCCGAGACCAGCTCGGCGCAGCCCTCCTCCGATCTGCATCATACAACCCGGGTTCCCGGAGACCACCACGTCGTACCGGCCTTCCTCGATTTCCCGCAGCTTCGGTGCGAGGATCCGCTTCGAGAGATCCGGCTGCTGGAGCGCGTAGAGGCCGGCACCGCCGCAGCACCGGTCGGCCGAGGGCAGAGTCTCGAGCGAAAGCCCCTGGAGACACGACAACGCCTCGAGCACGGACTCCTCGTCGCCGAGGCCGTAGGAGAGGTGGCAGGGGGCATCGTACGCGACTCGACCTTGAATCCCTGCTCCTAGAGTCAAGGTCCTGCTCGCCACGAGGCGCGTGACGTCGCAGGTCGCATCGGCGACGCGCCGGGCTCGCTCCGACCATCCCCCCGATCCCTCGAGCCATGCGGGATAATCCTTGAGTGCGGCGCCGCATCCGGCCGAGTCGACGGCGAACCAGCGGGCCCCCGACCGTTCGAACGCCTCTATGTTCCGCTTCGCCAGCCTGCGGGCCGAACGGGCCAGTCCCGCATGAGCGTGGAGTGCCCCGCAGCAGCTCTGATTCGGAGCGGCTCTTTCCTCGTAGCCCGATGCCCGGAGCACCCGGCGCGATGCGGCGTGCACGTGACCGAACAGTCCCCTCATCGCGCAGCCCTCAAGCAGCGCGAATGACTCTGCTGTGGATTCGGACTTGGCGGTCTCGATGTGTGCCGCAGCAGGCCGAGGCTTCCAAGTGGGCGCCGAAGCGGTCAGCGCGGCGCAGGCGGCGCCGAGACGCCCGGGCAGGCTGCTCCCGGCGGTTGCCATGCCCGATCGGCGGAGGGCCCTCATGCCAAGGTACGTCAGACTCGAGATCCGCCCGGTGAACAGCGAGATGAGCAGCCGGGTCCAAAGAGATCCTCCCGCCTCGGCCAGGCGATCTTCGCGCGCGCTCTCGAGAAGTGCCCCGAATCCGACGCCGGCCGGGCAGGCCGGCTCGCAGGCGCGGCAGCCGAGGCAACGGTCGGTGTGCAGGGCAAACGCCCCGCCGGCGGAGACTCGACCCTCGACCTTGAGCTTCATCAGCTGGATGCGCCCTCTAGGCGAATCGTTTTCGTCTCTTAGGAGATTGAACGTGGGGCAGACAGGAAGACAGAGCCCGCAGTGGACACAGGTGGAGAGTGACGAGCGGTCTTCACCCAAACGAGAGACGGCCAGGCTGTCGGCCGCTCTGCTCATTCCGAGGCGTCCCCGGCTTCTTCGGTGGGCGTCTCCGCCGTTCCCGCGGAGGCTTCATCTTCTACCGGATCCTGAGGCGGATCCGACGCGCTCTGATCGTGGACGATCTTCCAGCCGTCTTCCGATCGCCACAGGACGAGTGTGAAAGGACCGGATGCGGTAACGGTGCCAGCCCGGAAGAGGACATAGCGGGCGGTCGCGAGCGCGTAGTCGTTGCCGAGAGGTCGCCCGGTGACTCGCTCGAAACGAAGGCTGTCGCGCAGGGCTCCAGCCTGGAAAAGAGGAGCGTAACGGGCTCGAATCGCTTCCCATCCGGAGACCTGCCCGCTGCTCCCGAGGTACGTCGTCGTCGGCGAGCGAAGGTAATCAGCCATGAAGCCGTCCAGATCGCCGCCGTTCCACGCGTCGGCTGAGCGCTCGAGCATCCTCGCGATCTGTGTTTCGATGCCGGGTATCGTGTCGGCCCCGGCGGTCGGTGCGCCCCCCTCGATGCGGCAGGCGGTTCCGAGCGGACCGATCGCCAACAAAAGAAGGATCCAGCTGAGTTGCTTCATGGCTGCCATTCCGGATCCGGGATGCCTGCCTCACGATTCGCTGAGCGCGAGAGCAGGAAGAGAAGATCTGACAGCCGGTTCATGTACGGAAGGATGCTCTTCTCCAGGTCTGGTTGGTCCTCCGCCACCCGAACGATGGCTCGCTCTGCCCTTCGGCAGACCGTGCGGGTTACGTGAAGCCGAGCGCCGGTCGGCGAGCCTCCCGGAATGAGAAACGACTGGAGCGGCGGGAGAGCGTCTTCCAGCTCGTCGATCCAACCCTCGAGCTCCGAAACTCGTTCGAGTTCGAGCTCAGGGATCAGCCCCTTTGCGAACGCCTTCTCGGGATTTGCGGCGGCGAGGCGTGAGCCGATAATGAAAAGGTCGTCCTGCACGCCTCTGAGCCGATCCGTTTCCAGGCTACCCGCTGCGGCCGTCGCCAACGTCAGACCGAGATGCGTATTCAGCTCGTCCACCTCGCCGTATGCGGTCACCCGCGCGTCCTGCTTGGAGACGCGGTCACCGCCGAACAATCCGGTCGTCCCCCGGTCTCCCCTCTTCGTATAGATCTTCATGCTCGTCCCATCACTCATCATCCAAGAGCGTCCACGGCTCCAGCGCATAGAGCAATCGCGCGGTGTCGCGGTCGCGCTGCGAGATCCGCGTCTGTTCGCTGGTCGGAAACATCATGTCGCTCTCGTCGCCGCTGTGTGGGAGGCCGATGAGGTGGCCGATCTCGTGCAGGGCCACACGTCGGGCGAAATCACGGTCGACCGGCCGCCCGTTGGCTCCGAGGAGAGTGAGCGTAACGGTCGCCTTGGCGATCCAGCCGTTGGTGTCCGTCACCCATTCGGTGAGGCCGCTGTGATCAGCAGACAGCTGCGGCACCCACTTGAAGGTAACCTGAGCTGTCTCCGGTCCCGCCGCCTCTTGAAAGCGGAGGGCCACTCCGGGAATCGCCGTCCACTGGGAGATTGCCTGGTTCACCGCCCAGCGATATCCCGCTCCGTGCTTCACGGGGTCCTCCGGTCGCTGGAAATGTACCGTTACCGTACGTGAGCTCCCGTCCTCACCCGTCCGCCACCGCGGCAGGACACTCCCGGATGGTGACTGCGCCGGTGCGAGATAGACACTCGCTGCCGGGCCGAGTGTCGATCCAGCGAGCTCGGTCATGCGCCGAGCATCGGTCGTGGTCGGATCGGGCCTGTCGAAGCTGGTCTGCGCTTCGACGCTCATCGGCTGTGCCAGCACGATGAGGACCGTCAGCGCGAGGGCGGCAGTGTGGACGTGCGGTCTCATTTCGGGGAATCTACTCACACGTAGTCAGCCTGCCAGCAACGCGGCTGGCCTCCACAGGCCGCTACGATCGAAGCCTCGAGCTCTTGCACTCCAGCTGGCCGTCGATGATCGACGGACTCGTGCTCCTCTGGAGAGCCGCGCTCGAGAGCGACGGCTGCTCCCTCGCAGGCGCCGAGAAGCGCGTCGAGAAGGTCGGGCACCTCGGCCTGGTTCCTCTGGAACTCGACCAGCAGGATCTTGGAGCCCGGTAGGCCCACGAGGCTGGCCTCACGCGCAGCCAGAGTTCCCGAAACACGATCCGACAGCGTGAAGAAATCGTTGAGCGAGGTCGAGATTCGGAGCGAGCTGCGACCGTCCCTCGTCGGGCGCTTCTCGGGGAGAGGCAGGTCCCAGATCCCCGACAGCTCTTCAAGCTCGCACCCGGCGAGCGAGGCCGCTTTCCACATGACATCGGTTCGTGCCGCGACAGACCGCCTCGAGCCCAATAGCCAAAGGGTAATCTCATCTACGTGCCCGCTCTGATCGATGCTCCTCGTCCATCTCGTCCCATCCGCCGCCGTCAGCTCTCCCTTCGATACCAGCCCTTCGAGGAGCTCGCGAGCCGCCGGCCCGCGGCCGACGAGGCGAACGGATTGCGCGGGAAGCGGCCAGAGGCGAAACGTCGCTTCCAATATCGCGCCGAGGCGGCCGAAGCTGCCGCAGTACAAGCGGACGAGATCGTAGCCAGCCACGTTCTTCATGACGGGACGTCCCCACCGGTGCAGCGCGCCTGATACCGAGATGGCGCGCACCGCGAGAAGCTGGCGGCGGATAGGACCGTAGCGGGCGTCGAAGGCGCCCGGCGGCGCAGCGGCGATGAGACCGCCGACCGAGAGGTCCAGGGCGCGCCCTTCCAGTGGGATCCACTGTCCGTCCGCAGCCAGGTCCGCGAGAAGGGCGCTCGCGCGTGCCCCCGCCCCGACGCTGATGGTGAGGTCGTCGCGGCGATGCTCGACGACTTCGCTCAGCCCGGCCGTCGATACGAGGTGGATGCTTGGATACGCCTCCCGGGCCTCACCGGCAGACGTGGTTGATTCGGCTCCCGTTGCAGCCAGAAGGGAATCCGGAGGGCGTGCGGCGATCAGGGCATGCAGCCGGTCCTCGGGCGCGCCGGTCGGCGGGGACGACGGTGGCTCCACGGTCGCGCCGTTCCCGTGAGCTGCAGGGACCGCCTTGCCCGGATTGCAGCGGTCCTTAGAGTCGAACGCGTGCCGGATCGCGTGAAGGGTGCTGAGCTCCGCCCGGCCGAAGACCCGCGGCATCGACTCGAGCTTGTCCAAGCCCACGCCGTGCTCGCCTGTGATGGTGCCCCCGGTCTCGATGCACATCTCGAGGATCTCTCGCCGCGCCGACTCGACGCGATCAACCTGATCCGAGTCCGTGACGTCGAAGACGATGTTAGGGTGCAGGTTGCCATCTCCGGCGTGGAAAAAGTTGGCGAGCGGCAGCTCATGCTTCGCAGCCACGGCCTCGATGCGGGTAAGCAGGTCCGGAAGCGCCGTGCGTGGCACGACTGCATCCTCGATGAGGACATCCGGTCCGAGTCGCCCGAGCGCGCCAAACGCCTTCTTGCGTGCCTGCCAGAGGCGCTCTCGCTCTGCCTCCGTGGCGGCCGTTTGGACGTCGCGCGCCCCAGCGAGGCGGACCGCGGTCAGCGAGGCGGCCATCTCCTCATCCGCTTCCTCCGGGCCGCCCTCGCATTCCACGACCAGGGCAGCGCCCGCGTCCGTCGGCAGGCCGGCGGCAAACGGAGATTCCTCGACGACGCGAATGGTCGTGCGATCGATGATCTCCAGCGCCACGGGAAGGATGCCTGCTCCGAGGATCTCCGTGACGGCCAGCCCGGCATCTCCGATGCTGTCGAACAGGACCAGCGCGGTGCGCCTTGCTCTCGCGACCGGCTCAAGACGGACAGTGACGGTTGTAACGATGCCGAACGTCCCTTCCGATCCCGTGAACAGCCCGGCGAGATCCAACCCGCCCGATTCCCCGCGGTCGAGGGCATACTCTCGCCCGCTAGCGAGGAGCACCTCGAGGCCGAGGAGGTGGTCGGCGGTCACGCCGTGCCTCAGGCAGTGGGGTCCGCCGGCGTTCGTAGCCACGTTGCCCCCGATCGTGCAGGCCGATGCGGAGCCCGGGTCGGGTAGGTAGCGAAGCCCGGTCGGGGCGGCCCGCCGAGAGATCTCCTCTGTGATCACTCCCGGCTCGACGATCGCCAACCGCTCGTCGGCGTCGAGCCTCAGGAAGCGGTCGAGGCGTGCGGTCGATATGACCACGGTTCGAGTGGCCACCGCTCCGCCCGTCAGACCCGTGCCCATACCGCGGGGAACAAACGGAATGCCGGCTTCGTACAGCCTCCGTACGGAAAACCGGAGTTCCCGGCGGGTGCCCGGGATCAGGACGGCCAGCGGAGTGCCTCGAACCCGGGTGAGGGCGTCGGACTCGTAGGCCAACAGCCGCTCGCGGTCCTGAATGAAGCCTGCGGATCCCAGCTCGCGTTCGAGCTCGCGTGCGAGGGTCGGTGGCAGGGTCTTTGTGGCCGGGCTCTTCGTCCGGCTGTCGCGATCGAGGCTGAGACGCGGTTTCACGGCGCCAGAGTAGGCAGCCCGTGTGCCTCGGGCAAGCTCGGAATGCCGCACCATGCCTGGACATCCGGCGTTTTCGAACGGGTGTCGCGGCTTGACACTTTTTGGCGGCTCGCTTACGATGGGTCGATCGTTGCGGGGTGGAGCAGTCTGGTAGCTCGTCGGGCTCATAACCCGAAGGTCGCGGGTTCGAATCCCGCCCCCGCTATCTCGGCCCTGCCGCGCGTCGCGCCTGGCGGGGCATTTTTTATCGACGGTCCGGGGTAGCTCAGTGGCCAGAGCGGGTGGCTGTTAACCACTAGGTCGTGGGTTCGAATCCCACCCCCGGAGCTTGAAGGCCGCGAGCGGACGCGGCGAAGCGCTGGATGACGGCTGGGTAGCTCAGTCGGTAGAGCACCGCGCTGAAAACGCGGGTGTCGGCGGTTCGATTCCGCCCCCAGCCATCCGTCCGAAGGGGCGTAGCTCAACTTGGCAGAGCACCGGTCTCCAAAACCGGCGGTTGGGGGTTCGAGTCCCTCCGCCCCTGCTTCACCGTTGCACGACCTGCTCGCGTAGCTCAGTGGTAGAGCGCGTCCTTGGTAAGGACGAGGTCACGGGTTCAACCCCCGTCGCGAGCTTCTGCTTTCGGGCGGGCGCCCGTAGCTCAGTGGATAGAGCATCGGCCTTCTAAGCCGAGGGTCGCAGGTTCGAGTCCTGCCGGGCGCATATCGGGCCGGTGCGAGGGGAGGCCCCCATCGTCTAACGGCTAGGACACCACTCTTTCAAGGTGGAGATAGGGGTTCGATTCCCCTTGGGGGCGTCAGGCGCGGCGACAGGCCGGCCGCGCAACGATCGAGGGGCCGTAGCTCAGCTGGGAGAGCGCTGCAATGGCATTGCAGAGGTCGCGGGTTCGAGCCCCGCCGGCTCCATAGGACACGGCACGCGCCGCTAGCTCAATTGGCAGAGCAACGGACTCTTAATCCGTAGGTTCGGGGTTCGATTCCCTGGCGGCGCATATGAAAAGGCGGCACCACTCTGATGAGTGGGCCGCCTTTTCATAGATAGCAGCGGTGCCCGGGCCCAGCGGCCCGCCCATCGGCCTATGGAGCGCCGCCGCTAGTTCCTGAGCTCCACGTCGAAGCTGAAGGCCTTCTCGATTTCGACCCGCGTGTCCTCGTCTTCGGTCGT
Source organism: Gemmatimonadota bacterium (assembly GCA_039589875.1). Taxonomy (GTDB): domain Bacteria; phylum Gemmatimonadota; class Gemmatimonadetes; order Palauibacterales; family Palauibacteraceae. Next base: position 4,599 of record JBDHGL010000008.1, on the reverse strand, counting down.
GCCGCTTACGCGGATCGCCCGCACGTCGTCGAGAAAGGCGCCTAGCACTGTCGCCTGAACGGTACCATCCGCCATCACGTAGCTGAACGCGGCGGAATCGGCCACCGGGCCCACGAGCTCCGAGTCCCCACGCCAGATCGCGGTCCCGGTCGCGAAGACCGATGGAGCGAAGCGGTAGGTGAGCAGCCGGTAGCCGCGCACGTAGGATCCCCGATCGGGCACGTTGCCGAACTCCGCCTGCCACCCGGTGACGGTGCGATAGTATGCATCGGGCAGTGTAGTGGGAGCCCCGTTGGCGGTGCAGGTTGCCTTGGGACCGCTGCCGGTTGCCGTAACGGTGCCCAGGAAGCCGTCCCCGTAATCGAATGCTGAGTCGTACGGCTCGCTGAACGCCAGCCCCTGGACCGAAGTCGTCAGTCCGAAGGTGCCCAACGTATCGAGTATGTAGCCCGCGATCTCATCCGTATCGGTCGAATCGCACACGACGCCACGGATAACGTCATACCGGAGCGAGACCGAATCGGGCGTAGCCGCGACAAGATCTTCCGGCGCGGCCATCCGCAGGTCGGCCGTGATCATGTCGACGGCCGCCCGCACGTTGCGTTCGGCCGTGAGAAGCTGGTCGTTCTTGGCATAGAACCGGGTCTGCCCGACGAGCAAGGACAGCAGGGCACCGCCGATGATCGTGCTGATCACGAGCGCGATGAGCACCTCAATGAGCGTGAATCCTCCGCCGGAACGCCGGCCGACTCGGGTCGGCTCCGATCGATCCAGGCCCTTGGGCATCGTGAGGGTCCTCACGGACAGTTGGCCTTTCGGTTGCCGTTCGGCAGGATGCAGGGGTCGTCACCGGTGGAACCGCCGTCGCCCGTGTCACCGCCCGTATCACCGCCCGTATCACCCCCGGTGTCACCCCCATCTCCGCCGTCTCCACCCTCATCCAAAACGACCGGACCGAGAAGCGGCCGCGGAGCGTAGAGCCGCGTGCTGAACGTGCGCGAGTCCAGCGGGCCCACCCCGGCGATCGCCGCGTCGACCTGCTTCACCCGCGAGGTCACGTTTGTGACCGTCATTTTGACCCGATACGTATGGCCGCCGACATCGATGTCGGACTGTCCGGACGAGACGCTGTCGAAATCGGCCTGGTACGCCTGGGCCAGGGCGAACTGCGCGGCGAGCGCCTGATCCGTCTGCCAACGGGCCAGCCGTTCCTGACCGGCGGTCGATAGGCTGAGGCCCGCGACGGCGAGGAGACCAAAGGCCAGCACGATCGTGGCAATCAGGACCTCAACGATGCCGAATCCCGACTCGTTCCCGAGCGTCGTTTTGGCTGTTCCGATAACTCTCTTCATGTCTCTACCTGCTTAACTGTCGTTGCTCAGGATTCTCGTGCGGCCGAGGACGTTGAACTGAACCCGCGCACCGCGATCGTTTCGTGTGACATCGATCTCGCGCGTGCCCGGCGAGATCATCACTCCCCTGGGATTGAACGTCAGCGAGTCGCCCGTCAGTTTGAGATCCAGCTGGGTCAGGGGCAGCTCGGAATCGGTGTTGAATCGCCGCGTGGGACGAAGTACGGTCCCGCTGTCGGAGCGAATCCGGTATGCGAGCGAATCCTCGCGGACGACGAGCGATACGTTCTGCCGGAGCTTGATCGCGGCGCTGCGCGTAACGGCGATGTCCGCCGCGAAGACCTCGGCGGCCTGCCGGACGACCACTCTCTCGTGGTACTCACGAAGCCCGGAGCTCCCGATCGCTACGATCAGCGAGATGACCGTGATGGCGATCAGCATCTCCACAAGCGTAAAGCCCCTCTGGGCCGTCCCGTCAAGATTCGTCCCCGACCGATGCATCACATGCTCTCCGTCCAGCTGCCGGGAAACTCGTACAGGCCGCCGAACGCCGCCTGCGAGGCCCACAGGACTTTGCAGGAGTCGTATAGGAAGTCCTTCGTTCCGTTGGCCAGGTCGCTGTCCGGCGGCGTCTCGCCGAGAAGTACGTCCAGGCCCGCCATCATCGCTCCCTCGACCTGATTGGCGCCGTTGCTCACGAAGTTCTCGCCCACCAGGATGATTCCGTCCCAGGCAAAGCTCCCGTTCATCGTGAGGCTCCCCTCGACGATCAGGGCGCCCTGGCCGCTGTTGCCGGGGCTCACGGCCAGATCCCCCTCGACGAGGATGACCGGCCACTCATCCGGACCGATGCTCGGCCAGGAGTCCGGCGGGATCGTGTAATCGGGGCTGAGGACATCGCCGTTCACGATCGCATCCCAGTCCAGGTTCAACAGGCTGATGAGGTCGGCGAGCGGCGGATCCAGGATGTCAGGGTCACCGACCGGAACGGATGTACCGCCGTTCTGATCGTACCCGCTCGGCGGGACCGCCACGCCGGCGACCGAGTCGGCCACCGCGCCAGCGCACTCGCCATCCGAGGCATGGTCTCCGCCCGACACGTCGCCCGAGCCGCCGTCCTTGTGGATTGTCGTAAGCGAGAGGATGGCTGCCGGGAACTCGATCTCTCCGTCCGAATGAAGCACAACGGTCGAGACCGTCTTGCGCGCGGTACCGCCCTCGGGAGCGTCGTAGCTGGACTCGGAGGTGATCCGGTGAAGCGTGCGGCCGTCGCCGAGATCCAGAAGCTGCTCTCCCTGTACGGTCGCGTCCCCAGTCGTATAGCTGTAGTCCATCGTATCGGTGGCGACCTTCAGGCTGCCCACGTACTCGTAGAGACCGCCGTTCGCGCTCAAAAATGAGTGCACGCTGGACCGGTGGTTCTGACTGGCCCGGTAGTCCGAGTCGGAGAGCACGAACCCGGCGGTCGCCAGGGCAGTGACGCCGATCAGGACGAGAAGCACCGTGATCAAAGCGAACCCGCTCTCGCCCCGTCCGATGTCATGGACGTGCGCGGTTATCGTCTCCTTCGGTTCTCTTATTACTGCCATGTCGCTCTAGGTCTCCCTCAGGAGTACTGCCATCGATCTGGAATCCCGCTTCGATCGGTCCGCCGCCGGACGGTCAACGCCGAGTTCCGGATCGTCCATGTCGCGACACTGTTCTGGGCAACTAGTAAGCCCATGCTTGGCACGATCCGAGGTCGATCGCTTAGTCTCAACAGGTCAATCGCTTACGGCGTTTCTGATAGCAATTCGGCGGGCAAATGTGGCAGCCGGACCACGGCAGTCAAGGCACTTTTCAGCGCATTGTGCAAGAACTCGCGGGAAGCCTGCTATTTCTTGCGTCGGAGGGAGGTTTGGCCTATTCGTTACCTGGATGTGGCGAGCACAGTCATCGGTGAGCCCGCAGGCACAGCCTGAAGGGCTCCCTTTTTTTCAGCATTCGTGCCCGTAGCTCAGCCTGGATAGAGCGTCGGCCTCCGGAGCCGAAGGTCACAGGTTCGAATCCTGTCGGGCACGCTCATCAGCTCAGCGGAAGCCTCAACCCCATGTGAGGTCTCACGCCGTCCAGCTCAGAAGGGCTGGAAGCTGGGTTCCGTGGCGTTCGGGTCCGGCACGAGGCTACAAAGGGCCGAGCAGACGCCGAGAACGTAGCTTTCGACTTGCCAGCGGCGGAGCTCGGCAGGTTGGACGTCGAGGACGGAAAACGGCGCCATGAGGCAGAGTCCGATGTCGCGGGCGACGGCCAGTCCGCGGGCCGACGAGTCCGACCCCTCCTGGCTACGTCCACCGCTTCCGCGAATCCACTCCTCTCGGTGAATCACATCCGCAGCCAGGCGCTCCCAGGTGCGCCACACCGCGGCGGCCGCCAAGGGCGGAAGATCGCCGAAGAAGATGAACTCAGTCCGCCTCCTGCCCTAGCTCCTGGACTGCCGTCCAGGCGGCTGCTTCGCCTGCGTCGGCAGTCGCCTCGCCGCCGGCCGCGTGAGTGCTCGTCGGCTGGCCCGACGCCTGAATCAACCAGGCGGGGCTGACGTCCAGAGCGTCGGCGGTCGAAAGGAGAAACTCGAGTGGCGGGTCGGCCCGCCCGTTCAGATAGCCGTGGACACTGGCGTAGCTGCTTCCGCGGACACCCTCTTCATGGAGCTCGAGGTGCAGAGACCGCATGCTCCGGTCTCGAAGCGAGAGGGCTCGCTTGAGGCGTCCTGCGACTCCCGGGGCGATGCGCATGTGTTGCTCCAAGTCCGGAGCTGCAACCGGGGGAACCTCTTCTGGGATGTTATCACATAATATATAAGTGATCATTCTTGGTCAACGAGGCCGAATGAAAGAAGGAACGCTCCGGCATTATCGGGTGATGATATACTATCGCTCCATCCGAACCACTCGACCACGGAGCGCGGTGACGCCGTGGGGGAGTGGCCGGTCAGCGCGCGGGGCACGCTGGTTGCGAAACGGGCTGCGCACGATAGATTGACCGGCCCGCTGCGATCTCCCTCAAAATTGGAGACGGGCCTGCCCCTCGTCCTCGGACGGGGGCGTTTGGTCTAGGGAACAATCGCGTCCGCCCGATGTCAAAGGAGCCGGCGCGCGGACCCCTTAGTGGGCGCTCGGGTGGCGGAATTGGCAGACGCGCAGGATTCAGGATCCTGTGGGAATTTATCTCCCGTGGGGGTTCGACTCCCCCCCCGAGCACTGTGTGATCG
>JBDHGL010000007.1:0-59470 GCA_039589875.1 Gemmatimonadota bacterium | reverse complement strand
CGCCTACAGACGCCAGTTCGAGGAGCAGTGGAACGACCTCGGTGCCAGCGCATGGTACGAGCTCTGGATGGCGAAGCTCGAAGCGGTACGGGCGGCGTTCGGCAGGATCGTCGCTGCTGGCCCGGCCGAGATCGCGTTGCTGCCGAGCGTATCGGCCGGCCTCGCGGCCGTCGCCGGGTCGCTGGACCTGCGGCACCGGAATCGAGTCGTTGTAACGGATTTGGACTTTCCCACGCTGTGCTACCAGTTCTTGTCGCGTGAGCGCACCGGGCTGGAAGTCGTGATGGTCGAGAGCCCCGACGGCATTCACGTGCCGTTGGAGCGTATCGAGGCCGCCGTCGACGACCGGACCGCCATGCTGGCTACCTCGCACGTTTTCTTCTCGTCGGGTGCGATCCAGGATGTTGCCGAGCTCTCGAGCATCGCTCACCGGCACGGCGCGCTCTTTCTGCTCGATGCCTATCAGTCGACCGGCCAGATTCCGGTCGACGTGGCAGCCTGGGAGGTGGACTTACTGCTGTCCGGATCGCTCAAGTGGTTGTGTGGCGGGCCGGGATTGGCCTTTCTCTACGTGCGGCCGGAGATCGACCTCCAGCCCACGACTCTCAGTTGGTTCGGTGTCGAAGACCAGTTCTCCTTCGACCCGAGGGCAGCTCATCCGCATCCGGAGGCGCGGCGCTTCGAGCTGGGCACTCCAGCGGTGGGGGCTGCGTTCACGGCCGCCGGCGGGCTGGAGATCATCGAAGAGGTCGGAATCCCCGAGATTCACCAGCGCAACAGGGCCCTCAGTCGAGATCTTGTCGAACGCTTGGCCGCAGCGGGCTTTCGGCCACACGTGGCCACCGACCCCGATCAAAGATCTGCCGTCGTCCTGGCCGATCATCCGGACGCGGCCGGTGCCGTCGAGCACCTCGCGCGGAGCGGCATAATCATCGATTACCGTAAGAACCGGGTGCGCCTCTCACCTCACTTCTACAACACGATCGAAGACAACCGGCTCGCGGTGGAGGCACTCGGCGCGCGCTGACCGCTCCCCCGCTAGTGCTCCAATCCGACGACGATGTATCCCTCACTCTCTCCGAGCCACTGCAGGTACACGTTCGCATGCCTGGGCCGCGGGATCGAAGTCGGCTGCTGATGCTCCGCTCTGATCCGCAGGATGGCCAGGCGATCTTCGGTAAGCTCGGGCAGGGCCGCCCCCACGCTGCCCGATCCCGGTTCGCAACCGACGGGGACGCCGGGCGGGGAGATGGCGAGCGCCTGCCGCCCGGGCTGAAGCGTTAGCTTCGTCCCCTCCCACTGCCGACCGCGCGTCGCGTCCAGCAGCTGCCACGAATAGCGGGTATTGGACAGATAGCGAGCACCCTCTCGGATACCGAGGTCGTCGAACGTGACCAGGAAGCCGCCGCCGGCGTTGCACTCCACGGCGACGTTCTCGATCGGCGACACGCGGTCGAACCAGTAGCGGACCGTCTCGTCCCTGCGGGCGATGAGGATCGAGGCGAGTGTGTCCGCGGCGTGCCGGCTGGGCAGCTCTCCGGCGGCGACGGCCGCCCGAACGAGCCCATCGTCGAACCGGGCAACGATCTTGGCTCCCCAATAGCCGTCGGCCACGGTCATGGAGCGGAGGGCGGCGTTGGGCCAGTTCGGCTTCCATCTCCCGGGCCGGTAGCCCTCGGCCGGCAGCCAGCCGATCGACGGATCGATGACTTCGTATTCCTGACTTTCCCAACCAACTTGGTAGAAGCCGAAGGTGGGGAGCCGGGCGAGGAAGGCCCAGATATCGAAGTTGTACTCCATGCCCTCCCGGGGATTGTGCGGCCTGACCGTGCCGCTACCTAAGGTGGCACCGAAGTCCTGCAAGTAGTGGCGTAGATAGCCGGGCGTTTGGATCCACACATCCAGAGTGTTGGAGAACCGAACGTCCACGTGGTTCGTCCAGGCGGAAAGGACGAAGAGTCCACGCAGCTCACGCCGATTCTGGTGCAGGTAGTAGTCGTTGGGATCGTCCTTTCGGACGCCCCGAAACCGGAACGGCCCCTTCGGAAGGCCCGGCAGCAACTTGCTGGCGATCGCCCGGTAGCCTCCTTCGGGAAGAGCCGATGTCCGCTCCAAAATCTTCTGAATCTCCTCGGCAGTCGGATCCCCCTACTCGCGGCCGATGACGAGCGAGAGCGTATCGATCACGACCACGTAGTCCTCGGGCACGTGGTAGCCTGCGGCCCAGAAGAGCCGGTTGGATATCGTGTTGGCCGCGCTCGCCATGTAGCTGTTTTCGGGCGGGTCGAACTTGAAGAGATATACGTGACCTTTGCCATCCTCCATCCACAGGCCCGGCGAGATCCCTTCGCTCTTGAGCCGGATGACCCGATAGGGCGGTCGCGGAGCGCCGTCCGGGGACGTAGAGCCAAGCCTTATCTCGTCGTCGGATAGCGAGGCGACGGTGATCCGATGCTCGAACCAGGCGGAGTTCACGACGTCGTCGAAATGTGTGAGGTTCAGTGCCTCGTTTCTGTAGATCCAGTTGTCCGGGTCAAAGGGCTGCCCGATCTGGCCCACCGTGGCCTCGCTCATGAGCGGCCAGAGCTCGCTCGGATTCTGCTCCGTGGGCTCGTGGATCGGCAGTGTATCGGCGTACGGGATCGGCTCGGACCGCAGTGCGAGGGCCGGGAGCCCGCCGCTGCCTCCGCGAGCCCCGCCGCAGCCGGAGAGCAGGAGCGCCAGAAGGCCGATCATCGGTCCGGCGTGGACGCAGAGAGACCGCCTCATCAAAAGTCCGAGATGAAGCGGAAGCCGAAACGGAAGCCCTCATCTCCCCAGGCGAAGAAGAAGTGGGCACCGGGCCCCGTCTGGGTCGCGAAACGGAGGCCGAAGCCCCAGTCGTTCTTGAAGTCGGTGATCTCGGCCAGACTCGGCATCACCGTGCCCGAGTCCCAGAAGGCGAACCACTCGACCCGGGAGCGATCGTGGAGATCCCGCCAGGCCTCGTATCGCCATTCGACCGTCCACGTCAGACGATCTCGGTCCCGAAACCGGGCGGTGGGAAAACCACGTAAATCCTCGTTCCCGCCAAGCTCCGCGAGATAGTAGAACGGCACGCCCCTTCCCCAGCCCGGGTTCGTCTCGACGAGCGTGCGGAGCGCGAAAGACTGTCGCTGGTTGAACGGGATATAGCCGTGGACCTCGGCTTGCAGGCGGAGGAAGTCAGAATCGGTCTCACCGGTACCGCCGTAGTAGAACGCTTCCCCGATCAGGCGCACTCCGCGCGGCTGTAGGATGTCGATGTGCGTAAAGTCCACCGTCGCTCTCGTGCCGGCCACGGCGTAGTTGACGACCTCCTGGGATCCGTAGAGCGAATCCGGATCGAAGGTCTCCCGAATGTCGGGATGGTTGGGGTTCCGACCTTCACCTGTCCGGTTCGTCTCCCAGCCGGCGGCGCTGTTAAACCTCACGTGCCTCGAGACCTCGGCTTCCCAGATTCCCCCGAGCTGAATCTGTTCCCACTTGTAGTTCGACTTGTCGGCTTCTTCGGAGCCGATTCCCACCCCCCAAAACTGGGCTTCCGTGAGGCGCCGGAATTTGGCGCCCACGTCCGTCGCGCGGTCTTCGGTCGTGAGTCCCAAGGCGCCGTACGCGGCCCCGGGGGACTGAATGATCGAAGCGGCTCCTTCGATGAAGAACGGCCTGAAGCGGCTGAGGCGAAGCTGGACTCCGTCCCCGGCGTTGTATCCGAGCGATTCGACCGACGGCTCGAGCCCCCAGTCGACCATTTTTTCGTAGATGTTCGGGCCCTCGCCTTCCGGCAGGAGCTGGCTGATACCCGCCGCGGCCACACCGACCCCGGCGGCGATCAGGCGGAACGGCAACATGATGAGCCCTAGGGGGAGGCCGACGTAGTCGCGCGCATCCCGGGGGTGGCTGGCCGGGGGGCGCTCGAGGGCGGCTCGAATCTTATCGGCGCTGTCCGGGGAAACGGGCCCCGCCTCTTGAGCATGAGCGGAACCCGCAGCGCAAACCGACACGCTACACGAGAGCAGGAGTCCTCTGGCGAGGACGACTCTCGTCTGTAGGCCGGCCCGTGCTACAAGTCGAGTCAAACGCTAATGTCTCCAGGTAGAAGGGCGTGCATTCTGCGACGCCGTGGGCGCCGGGACCAGTACACCCGGAACACCAGGGACGGCTTCGACGGTTTCATGCCGGCTTGACCGACCAAGGCGGCAGAAGGCGGCCCGCGGGTGCCATATAGGCGGAAAGCGCGGCCTGACTCGAGCCTGAGGCGGGCCCGGATCGTGCACGGGATCTGGCCCTCACGCGCAAGCGTTTCGTATAGAGAGAGGACAAAAGGCGGGAACACAGGAATGAGCGACGAGGAAAGAGACTTGTACGACGAGCTGAGCGGGCCGAGCGATCCGGAGTCGGGCGAGCCCCAGGACACGTCCGATGAAGGGTCGGCCGAGAGCGGCGCGACCGGTGATCACGATGCGAGCGTGGACCAGGTGCCGGAGCGCTCGCGACTGCCGGTTCTACCGTTGCGCGGAACGGTCACGTTTCCGGCCGTGGCGGCCCCCATCGCGGCTGGTCGCGACCTGACGCTGAAGGCCATCGAGGCTGCGGTGGCCGGCGACAAGCGCATTTTCGCCGTCGCCCAGAAGGACCCGGAGGTCGAGGAGCCGGACTCCGATTCGCTCTACCGCGTCGGCACGATCGCGCGCATCGCCCAGATGCAGCGCGTACCGGGCGGAATTCAGATGGTCATCCAGGGCGAGGAGCGCGGAGCTGCGCTCGAGTACTCCGTGAAGAACGGATACATGGAAGTCGTCAGCCGCCGCATGGACGACATGCCGCCGCTGGATCCGGACGAATCCGCTTTCGCAGCGCTTTACAAGGAGGTCCGCGAGCGGGCCGCGGAGCTCAGCCGACTGCGGGGCGTGCCAAAGGAAATCGTCGATCACCTGCTCGGCGGCATCTCGACACCGGGAGAGCTGGGCGACCTCGTGGCGTTCTACACGGAGTTGGAGACCGACGAGAAACAGGACCTGCTCGAGACGCTTTCCGTCGAAGACCGGCTTCGCAAGCTGCTGATCCATCTGCAACGGCAGATCGGGGTACTCGAGGCTCAGGAGCAGATCCGCTCCAAGGTCCAAGAGGAGCTCGGAGAGCGGCAGCGCGAGATCTTCCTGCGCGAGCAACTGAAGGCCATCCACAAGGAGCTCGGCGAGGACGTCGACAGCCAGGAAGCCGAGGAGCTACGCGAGCGACTCGAGGCCCTCGATCTTCCGGAAGAAGCCCGCAAAGAAGTTGATCGCGAGCTGCGACGGCTCGAACGAATCCCGCGCGAGACCGCCGAGGCGCAGGTCATCCGCACGTACCTGGAGATTATCGCCGATCTTCCCTGGTCGGAGACCAGCAAGAGCGATCTGGACCTCAAGGCTGCGGAGAAGATTCTCGAGCGAGACCACTACGGGCTCCAGGACGTCAAGGATCGCGTCCTCGACTTTCTGGCGGTGCGGAAGCTCCATGAGGCGAAGAACGGCGACGAGCTCGAAGAGGGAGAAGCAGGATCTGGACCGGAACCCGAATCGAGCGACGAGGCACCGAGCGACGAGGCACCGAGCGACGAGGCACCGAGCGACGAGGCGGACGAGGCGCCCAACGATGATGCAGCCTTCGAGCTCGCGGATCAGGAGCTCGTGGCCGAGGATCCGGCGGAGGATGAGACGGAGGACGAGGAGAGCGAGGAACCGTCCATCGATCCGCTCGCCCACATGGATGACCGGACGGGCTCGACGCTGCTCTTCGTAGGCCCCCCCGGCGTCGGCAAGACGTCGATCGCCAGATCGATAGCGGAAGCGATGGGCCGTGAGTATGTCCGCGTCTCGCTGGGCGGAGCCCGGGACGAGGCGGACATCAGAGGGCACCGGAGAACGTACGTCGGGGCGTTGCCGGGCCGGATCATCGAGGGGCTGAAGCGCGCCGGCACGCGCAACCCGGTCTTCCTGCTCGACGAGGTCGACAAGCTGGGCGTCTCCTTCCAGGGAGATCCTTCGGCCGCGCTGATGGAGGTGCTGGATCCCGCCCAAAACAAGGCTTTCGTCGATCATTACCTCGGAGTGCCGTTCGACCTGTCGGACGTCTTTTTTATCGCCACTGCGAACTTCTTCGAGCAGATCCCCGGGCCGCTTCGCGACCGCATGGAGGCGATCGAGTTCCGTGGATACACGGAGGGCGAGAAGCTGGAGATCGCCAAGCGATATCTCCTTCCGAGACAGGTGACGCTGAGCGGTCTCGAGGAGGAGCAGGTCGAGGTTACCGACGAGGCCATCCGGGATGTGATCGCCAGCTACACGCGGGAAGCCGGTGTCCGCAACCTGGAACGTGAGCTGGGCGCCATCGCGCGCAAATCCGCTCGCAAGGTCGCAACCGGCGATGCGGAGGCCGTGAGGGTGGACGCTGAGGATCTCCGTGAGCTTCTCGGGCAACCGAAGGTCCATCCCGAGCGGATGCTGGAGGAGGACAAAGTCGGCGTGGCCACGGCCATGTATTACACCCCGGTCGGCGGCGACATCATGCTGGTCGAGACGAACGTGAGGGGCGGCGAGGACGGGCTGCAGCTGACGGGACATCTGGGCGACGTGATGAAGGAGAGCGCCCAGGCCGCGTTGACCTACGCGCTGAGTCACGCGGAGGAGCTCGGGATCGAAGAGAGGGAAAAACGCTCGATCCACGTGCACGTTCCGGCAGGTGCGGTTCCCAAGGAGGGCCCCTCCGCCGGGATCGCCATGGCTGCTTCCCTGGTCAGCGCCCTGAGCGGACGACCGGTGCGTTACGACCTCGCGATGACCGGCGAGATCACTCTCACCGGACGTGTCCGGGCGATCGGGGGTGTGAAGGAGAAGGTGCTAGGCGCCTATCGGGCCGGCATCCGGGAGATCCTCCTGCCGAAGGACAACGACGGTGACCTAGAGGACCTTCCCGATAGCGTCAGGGAGCAGACGCACTTCCACTTCGTCGAGACGCTCGGCGATGCGATGGAAGTGGCGCTTCCGAGCGGCCGGCCGACCGAGGCCGCTGCCGCGAAGACGCGGCTCGCCGAGGTAGAAGCTCCGGAGGCGGTCGCCAGCTAGAGCAGTAGTTCACTGATGGCGGGCGGCTCGGCCAGCCAGTAGTCGGGCGCGCCCTCCGCCAGCTCATCCCGTCCGAACGGCCCCCACAGCGCCGCGGCAGTCGCGGTGCCTGCCGCCCTCCCGGCCTTGAGATCCCACACGCTGTCGCCGACGAACAACGCCCGTACCGCCTCGGCTCCTCCTACCCGCTCCAGCGCGAGTACCACGGGCGCCGGGTCGGGCTTGTGGGCCACTGGGTCATCGGCGGTCACGAATGCAGAGAACCAATCCAGCCCGAGATCGCATGTCTCCAGTCCCCGAATCGCCATCTCGCGCATCTTGCTCGTCACGATGCCGAGGCGGTAGCCACCCGCCCGCAGCTGCCGCAGCGTTTCGCTCATTCCCGGAAACGGCCGGACCGAGCTGTCGTGCTGCTGCGCGTTGTGGAGCCGGTACGTCTCCATCATCTCCTGGGCCTCCTGCTCGGTATCGACGAAGCCGCGGAGCTGGGTGATCAACGGTCTTCCCATGTTCGCCAGCCAAGCCTTGTCCGGTGGAACCCAGCCGAGGTGAACTTCCATGGTGTGCCGGAAGGAGCTCAGGATGAGATCCCGTGAATCGATGAGCGTGCCGTCCAGATCGAACAGTACCGTGTCCATCGTCCCGGGTCCGTCGATCGGACGTAAGTCGCCGGCCCTCATCGCCTCACAGCGAGGCCCAGGGCTCGGCGACGCCTTCGAACTCCTCACGAAAGCGGGCCGCGGTGAGCCCGCAGACCCGGGCCAGCTCCTCGAGCCGCGGCGGCGATTCGATGTCGCTGTCTCGCAGGCGGATCATGTAGCGCTGTGCGATCCGGAATCGCGTCGAATCCGTGTCGACCATCCGCACCGCGGTTCGACCAGTCTCTGGGTCCAGCAGGCTCGTCAGCTGCACGGGCACGAATCTGCCACCCTGCATCGTGATCATGACGCCGTTGCCGCCCTCGCTCAGGCAGCGAGAGGCGCAGAACCCGAGATCTCGCGTGTACTCCAGATCGTAGGGGACCGGATCGGCGCAGCGCAGCTCGTAACCTATGTTCTTGTCCACGATCGTCGGCTCGATCCCGAAGGCCGCCAGCCGTGCCTTCACCCCTCGCTTGAGGATGCCGCCCACATCCACCTCCGATAGCCTGATGTTGCCGTGGTCGTCGCGCTCGACCCCCTCCAGCACGGCCAGTTCTCCGGCTGAGAGCCCGAGGACTACCCCTTCCGCAACCACGGCCACTCCGTCCTGCCGTCCGTCCGCCAACCTCTTGATGATCGATCCAGCCAGCGTATCCACGATCGTTTCCAGCCGCGTGCTCCCGTCACCGAACTCCTCGGGGATCAGTGTGGTCGTCGCCGCGGCAGCCTTGCCGATCCCCAGAGCCAGGTGCCCTGCCTTGCGTCCCATCGCCACGGCGAAGAACCAGCGGGAGGTCGTCTGCGCGTCCGTCATCAGTGTCTTCACCACCCGAACCCCCGTGTGACGCGCCGTCTGGTACCCGAAGGTGTCACAGTCGTGGGGAAGGTCGAGGTCGTTGTCGATCGTCTTCGGAACGTGAACGACCCGGATGGCGCCCGCGGCCCACTCGGCCAGCTTCGTGGCCGAGAAAGCGGTGTCGTCCCCTCCGATCGTGATGAGGCCCGTGACGCCGAGGCCGCGTAACGTCTGAACGACTCGGTCCAGCGACGCCGCATCCGTTGTCGGGTTCGCCCGAGAGGTCCTCAGGATGGATCCACCGGAGAAGTGGATCCGGCTGACCTGCTCGATGGTAAGGGGCTTAACGTGCTGCTCGACCCCCTGCATCAGCCATTCGAAGCCGTCGTAGATGCCTAGGATCTCGGCGCCATCCAGGATTCCTCGTATCGTCGAGGCCGCGATGACGCTGTTGATTCCGGGGGCCGGTCCCCCCCCGACGAGGATTGCGAAGCGCTCCTTGGGTTCCATTTCCGAAACTCCGGCAACCTGGACAGATGATCGCTGCACGATCCGAGGACATAGATTAGCACTTTCGTCGAGTCGCATCACGGGAGACCTGAATGGACGTATCGAGAACCGACCCTCAGCCGGGCACGGGCAAGAGCGGAGGAATCCGCCGAATCGCGATCAACACGGGCGGCGGGGATGCTCCCGGTCTCAACGCCGTGATCCGAGCTGCCGTTCTGGCGGCCGATCGGCAGGGGTGGGAGACCGTCGGGATCGAAAACGGCTACGCGGGTCTGTTTCCGGACGCGCCGGGCGAGGTGATTCCACTTTCACCGGATCGGGTCCGGGGGATCACGCATCTCGGGGGCACCATCCTCGGATCGACGAATCGGGGCAACCCGATGGATTGGCCCTGCGAGCTTCCGGACGGTGGCATCGAGCGCCGCGATCGCTCGGATGAGATCCTGGAAACATTCGCGCGCCAGCGAATCGATGCGCTCATCGCGATCGGCGGAGACGGCAGTCTCCACATCGCCGCGGAGCTGGCCGCGAGGGGATTGCCTGTCGTCGGAGTGCCCAAGACCATCGACAACGATTTGACCGCCACGGCGCTCTCGTTCGGTTTCCTTACTGCGGTCGAGACTGCGACGGAGGCGATCGGCAGGCTACACTCCACCGCCCAGAGCCACCATCGCGTGTTTGTCGTGGAGGTGATGGGAGCGGGGTCCGGGTGGATCGCGCTGTTCAGTGGAGTGGCCGGAACGGCCGACGTGATCCTCATCCCAGAGATCCCCTACGATGTAGGGATCGTGTGTGACAAGATCATGGAGCGTGAACGATCGGGACGGCACTTCAGCATCGTCTGTGCGGCAGAGGGAGCTACCCCTCTCGGTGGGCAAGTGACCACCAAGACCGTTCCCGCCGGAAGCAAGCGGCTCACACGGCTCGGCGGGATCGGAGCGCAGGTAGCCGACGAGATCGCCGAAAGAACGGGCAAGGAGACGCGCTCTCTCGTGCTTGGCCACCTCCAGCGCGGTGGCCCTCCCAACTCCTATGACCGCCTGATCGCGCTCCGCTTCGGAGCCGCCGCCGTTCGGTGTGTCGCGGCCCGACAATTCGGCTGCATGGTAGCGCTCAATCCCCCGGAGGTACGAGCCATACCGCTGGCTGACGCGCTCCGGGAGGTGAAGCGGGTGCCAGTGGAAGGCGACGTCGTTATGACGGCAAGGGCGTTGGGGACGAGCTTCGGCGACTGACTCAGGCTGCGAGATCCTTCAGCGCGCGCCGCACGAGGACCGGGACCATGGCTCGCCGCCAGTCGGAGTCCAGAATGATGTTTTCGAGTGGATGGCACTGGCGAAACGCCTGCTCGGCTACCGCATCGATGACCGATGGCGTAAGCCGGTTTCCCACGGCCGCCTCCTCCACCTTCCCGACGCGGCGTGGATAGGAGGCGAGAGCGGAGATGGCCATGCGGAGGTCGGTCACCACGCCGTCTTCATCCGTCCGCACGGTCGTTGCCAGGTTGAGCACCGGGAAGTCGATCGATGCACGAGGTCTGAGCTTCTGAAAGCTCATCCGGACCCCTTCCTCGGGGAGCGGAATCTCGATGGCGACGACCAGCTCGCCCGGCTCCATACGCCGGTTCCACACGCCGTTCGATGTAAAAAGCTTGGCCACGGGCAGCATCCGAGTGCCGGCCGGCCCGGTGATCTCGATGCTGGCGTCCAGCACCATGAGGACTGGCGGCGTGTCGGCGGAGTGAGCCGCCACGCATCGCGTACCCTGCGGCACGACGTGGCAGATCTCTCCATCCTTCTTCAGGCAGTATCCGAGGGCCTTACGCCAGAATTCCGTCTGGTTGTAGTAAGTACACCGGGTGTCCAGACAGATGTTGCCCCCGATCGTCCCCATGCGGCGTAGCTGCGGGCCCGAGACCTCTGCGCACGCCCGGGCCAGCGCTGGAACGTGATTCTGCACGAGCGAATCACGAGCTATTCGGTCGAGAGACTCGACCGCGCCGATGCGGAGCCTTCCCTCGTGGACCTCGATGCCGCGTAGCTCGTCCAGGCCCCGCAGCGCCACGAGATGGCTCGGCGTGAAAAGCTTGTGCTTCATGTTCGGCACCAGATCGGTGCCCCCTGCTATCGGCAGGACATCGCCGGCGTGCCGCTCGAGCAGCTCGAGCGCCTCCGGCAAGGTGCTTGGACGGTGGTATGCGTAGGGATGAAGCCTGAGCATCGTCGGCTCAAGATACCGGTTGGGTCATCCAGGCTTCCAGGGCGGATCCGACTAGGGCCAGCGCGGCCTTCAGCTCTTCCGAATCGTATCCGAAGCCTATGCGCAGATACCCGTCGAGGTCGAAGTGGTCGCCTGGGACCACGAGAATCCCGTGCTCTGCGCGAAGATCTTCCGCGAGAACCGAGGAGTTCACGTCGATGTCGTAGTGCACCATCCCGATTGCCCCGGCTCTCGGTCGTACCCAATCCGAGAGTTGATCGCAGCCGGAGATCCACCCTTCGACGATAGCTCGGTTGCGAACGATGATCTCCCTGGTCCGCGACAGAATCCGCTGACGGGTTTCCGACTGGAGGGCGACCGCGGCAAGTGCATCCGACACGGCGGAAGCGGATATCGTCGTGTAGTCCTTGCAGGCCCAGATCTGCTCGATCGAAGCCGGCGGCCCCACCAGCCACCCGATTCGCAATCCGGGCAGACCATAGGCCTTCGAGAGCGATCCGGTCACCAACGTCCTTTCGTATCCGCCCCAGAAGCTCGGCGTTTCGGCGCCGTCCGCCTCGGCACCGGCGTACACCTCATCGACGAGCAGCCAAGCACCGCTGCGTTCGCAGGCTTCGAGGATCTCGTCTCTCGCTTCAGGGCTCAGCGTGGAACCGGTCGGGTTTGCAGGATTGGTGACGACGACCAACCGAGTACCGTCGGCGATCATATCGGTCGCGGCCCCGGCCGCCGGCTGCCAACCCAGATCCTCTTCCAGCTGGAAGGTTCGTAGCCTCGCGCCCAGTCCGGTTGCCAGGCCCGGCGTCTGGCCGTAAGTGGGCACGAGCACCACGGCGCGATCGCCCGGTTCCAGCAGGTGCCAGAGCGACAAGAAGTTCGCCTCGGCGCTGCCCGACGTGACGAGCACGTTATCGGGGTGCGCTTCGTCGTAGAGCGCAGCCACCCGCTCTCGCAGCTCGTCGGAACCGTTCGTCTGCGGGTACCCGAGCCGCATGTCCGCGGGCTTCAACCCGGTCATCTCGAGCAGCTCGGCCAGCGTCAAAGGCATGACGCCGCTCTCCGAGAGGTTGTAGCGGACGCGGTGCTCGTAGACGGACTGCCACCGCTCCATCTCGAACTTCGGTATCTTCATTGTCATCGCCTTCCGCTTGAACAGGGCGCCAGCGCCCTCTCACAAAGGGTACGCTCATGAAGGACAGGAACACCACCTTGGGGGCTGTCGGTCTGGTAGGCATCGTTTGGCTTGCGGTAGCCGCCTGTCAGCCCACAGACGACGCTACGGGCGACTCGGCGGAGACGGGGGCTGACTCGTCCGCCCGTGGAGCCACTCTGGCCGACGTCGTCTTCGCAGCCGACGAGGCCTTCAACTCTCGGACTCAAGAGCTGGGCGCGGCGGGTTGGACGGATGCCTTCGCCCCGGACGGCCGGCTGATCGTCAGCGGCCGAGAGGTCGTGGGCAAGGCGGCCATTCGAGAAGCGATGGAGCCGATCCTGGCAGATGTCCGTCTCGAGTGGGCTCCGAGTCGTGCGGTGGCGAGAGCGGGCAGCGACCTCGCATACACCGTCGGACGCTACCGCGCGGTGCCGCGCGAGCACCCAGATTCGGTCGTCGGCACCGGCACCTACGTGACGATATGGGAGCGCCAAGCGGATGGTGAATGGAGGGTGTCACTCGATGTCGGAAGCCCCGATCCGCAGCCGGAAGGGCCCTGAGGACGCCCTAACCGGTTCCTTCGAGCAGAGCTAGCAGGCTCTCGGGCGGACGCCCGACGGCCGCACGGTTTCCGACGATACCGATCGGTCGCTGCAGCAGGGTAGCGTTCTCGGCCATGAGGCGGATCAGCCGGTCGTCCGTCTCCTCTCCGGTAAGCTCCAGCTCCTTGAACGAGCGATCGTTCCGACGCAGGAGGTCAGTCGGCCGCGCGTCCAGCAGGCCCAGCACGCGCCGCACTTCGGTCTCCGAAAGAGGCTCCTTCTTGTAGTCCCGGTACGTGTACTCGACGCCCCGCTCCTCCAGCAAGGCGACCGCCTTGCGGCACGTGCTTCAGGTGCGGGTGCAGATCAGCTCGATCATCGATCTCCCTCCTCGAGGTTGTGTTCAACCGACTCGAGTCGGGAGACGTGCAGATTGAGGGAGTGGTTCACGCGCAGCCCGACGATGCCAGCGGTTTTGATTTCTGACGCCGCAAGGGTGGCTACCTCGACGCCGTTGACTTCGAAAGAGATGTTGTCGGCTCCCACCTCGACAGCGAGAGCGTTCCGGGCGGCATCTTCGCCCTCCGCACGTGAGTCCCACCCGATGATGGCCGGGTGTTCTTCCCAACCCCGAATCGTCTTGGTTTCGGACCCGCGCCTCTCCTTGATAAGGAAGCGACCGTCCCTCCGGATGAGAAAATACGTATAGGCCTGAGTGTCCCCGTCCAGGTCGCGTCCGCCGAAGAAGAGGCCGTACCCCTCACGGCGTTCCCCCGGATCGAAGAGGAAGACCTCCATCTCAGCCCTGTACGGGCCGCTGGTCTGATGGGACGCGTCGTACAGGATACACGCCGGACCAGTCGTCACATGCCAGCCCGGTGGCATCTCCTGAAACGAAACATCGCCTCCCCCGTGCCCGCCGCGGTCCAGCCGGACGGTCCAACCCTCCGGCACCGTCGAGTTCTCCTGCGCGACGAGAGCGCCCGTCCACAACGGGATGAGGATCAGGCCCGCCGCTGCTCTACTGCGCGTCTTTCTCCGCCAGACGGCCATCATGAAGGTCCCGCCTCGCAAACCGCGGGCTCGCAATGGTCTGCATACTTCTCGAAGTTCTCCCGGAACAGGCCCGCCAGCTTGTGTGCCATCTCATCGTAGGCCTCCTTGTCGGCCCACGTCTCCCGTGGGACGAGGATCTCCGAGGGGACGCCCGAGACCTCGGTCACCATTTCAACGCCGAACACCGGGTCCGACTCGGTCGGCGCATCCCTCAGGTCGCCGCTGTGGATCGCGTCGATGATCGCCCGCGTGTGGGGCAGGTCGATCCGAGCACCGACTCCGTAGGCGCCCCCACTCCAGCCCGTGTTCACGAGCCACACCGCCGTCCCGTGCTCCTCCATCTTCTTGGCCAACATCTCAGCATATATCGCCGGATGCCACACCAGGAACGGCGCTCCGAAGCAGGGCGAGAAGGTCGTCTCGGGGTCGGTGATGCCGACCTCGGTGCCAGCCACCTTCGCGGTGTAGCCGCTGATGAAATGGTACATCGCCTGTGCCTCGGTCAGCCGGCTCACGGGGGGCAGAACCCCGAACGCGTCACAGGTCAGGAAGATGATGTCCGTCGGATGCCCCGCCACGCACGGGATCTTCGCGTTCGGAATGAAGTTGATCGGGTAGGCGCCTCGAGTGTTCTGGGTGATCTCGTCATCCGAGTAATCCACCCTGCGGCGGTCGTCTAAAACCACGTTCTCGAGAACGGCTCCGAACCTGAGGGCCTGGAAGATGTCCGGCTCCTTCTCCATGCTCAGATCGATCGTCTTCGCGTAGCAGCCCCCCTCGATGTTGAAGATGCCAACGTCGGTCCAGCAGTGCTCGTCATCTCCCACGAGAAGCCGCTTCGGGTCGGCTGAAAGCGTCGTCTTGCCCGTCCCGGAGAGACCGAAGAGCAGCGAGGAGATATCGCTCGCCGGATCTGCCGTCGCGGAGCAGTGCATCGAGAGCACGCCGCGCTTGGGCATCAGGTAGTTCATGATCGTGAACACGCCCTTCTTCATCTCCCCGGCGTACTCGGTGCCGAGGATCACGACCTCTCCGTCCTCGAAGCTCAAATCGACGGTCGTGCGCGACAGGCCGGTCGTCTCGTGCAGAGCCGGAAACTGTCCGGCGTTGTAGATCACGTAATCGGGATCGCCGAAGTCGGCCAGCTCTTCGAGCGTAGGCCGGATGAGCATGTCGTGCATGAAAAGCGCGTGGTACGGCCTCGAACAGATCACCCTGACCTTGATCTGATAGCTCGGATCCCACCCGGCGAACCCGTCGATGCAGAAGATCGGATCACACAGATTCAGGTGATCCCGGGCTCGCTCGCGATTGAGCGCAAACAGCTCTGGCTCGATCGGAGAGTTGACGCGTCCCCACCAAACGTCTCCCTCGGAATCGACGTGCTTGACGAGGTGCTTGTCGAGCGGCGACCGCCCGGTCTTCTCGCCCGAATAGGCTACGAGCGCCCCATTGGCGGCGATCTTCGAGTCTGCCTCGCCCCGGATCGCATCCTCGTACAGTTCCGCTGGCGCTGGATTGCGACAGATATTCTCGACGACGATTCCGTGCTTGCGGAGATCAAAGCTCATAGCGGTAGCCATCGGTTGAGGTTCGTGCGCGTGGGAGTCGGGTCCGTCCGCGATGAAAACGAAGGCGCCGCCCGGGAGGCGGCGCCCCTTCAAGCTACGCGTAAGGCGGCGATCGGACCACGGGTTAGTCGGAAGCGGATCTCGTATCCCCGATGTGCTCCTGCATGCCGACGCGGTACGCTTCCCGGATCCAGCCGCGGAGCTCGGGATCCAACTCGCTAGCGTCGTGGATCGACAGACGGTGGCCGTACGTGTGCCGGCCATACTTCTCGACCCTTCGGATACGTTCGCTCTCCAGACGATGCGGTAACAGAATGCCGATATCGAGCCAGCGTTGTCTGAGCGTGGCACCGCCGAACGTTATTCGCGTGATGAAGCCGATCCCGGTCTTCACGGGATGGAGGCGCACCGGACCGCATTCGCGGACCGCCGCCTCGAACGCTCTGAACAGCTCGACGGCAAGTGGCGTCTTGTCGCGCAAATGCTCCTCGATCGTCATCGTCGTGCAGGCATGCCACTGGTTCCGGTTGGCGAACTGCCGGCCACAAACGGGGCACTGCCAAAGAGAGTTGCTGCTGCTCATGTCGTATCGTGGGACGGGGCGCGCGAATCCGACAGGCAGAGCCAAGGATATCGGGTGAACGCATGACTCCAAGGGATTGGCTGGCCTTCCTGGAGGAACTCGCTGGGCGAGCCGACCGGATCGCTCTCGATTTCTTTCGCAGCTCGACCCTCGAGGTCGACGCCAAAGCGGACTCCTCCCCCGTATCCGAGGCGGACAAACGGATCGAGGCGATGGTCCGCTCCGAATCGGCGGCGCGGCATCCGGGCCTCGGAGTGTTCGGAGAGGAAGAGGGCGAAGAGGTCGGCGACTCGGGCGCCCGGCTGATCGTCGATCCGATCGACGCCACGCGTAACTTCATTCGCGGCATCCCGATCTTCGCCACGTTGCTCGCGATCGAGAGCGACGGCGAGATCGTAGCCGGTGTCGTATCCGCCCCGGCACTCGGAAGCCGCTGGCGTGCGTCCCTGGGTAACGGCGCGTTTCTCGGAAAGGATCGGATTCACGTCTCGACGGTTGAGAGGCTGCGGGACGCTCAGCTGTTTCACGGCGACGTCGTCGGCTCCAGCGAGGCGCTCCCACCTGAACGCCTCTCGCGGTTCGTCGGTCGAGTCGAACGAGGGCGGGGCTTTGGCGATTTCTTTCAGCACGTCCTTGTCGCTCAGGGCTGCGGAGAGGTGGCGGTGGATCCCGTCGTCAGCCCGTGGGATGCGGCTCCCATCCCTCTGATTCTGGAGGAAGCGGGGGGACGGGCGACATCCCTCGAGGGAGACCGGACGATCTACGCCGGCAGCCTGGTCACCAGCAACGGAATCCTGCACGAAGAGACGCTTCGGCGGCTCGACTCGAACTCCTAGGCGGCCGGTCGGCTTAGGCGGGTTCCTCCCGCTTGCCCGTCCTTATGCCCGCGCCGATCAGAATACCGATCCCGCCGAAGAGCGGGTTGAGGAGAGCGACCCAGGCCGGCTGACGCGCGTTCTGCATCGCCACGTTGTTGCTGACGGCGCCTTCGCGCGGGACCGACCGACCGCTGTTGGTGAGGACCGGGACAGCGAAGGCGAACCCGAGAACGAGCACCATGATCGCCAGATACTTCGGAGCCTGTACGCTGGGGGCGATCGCCGCGCACACGTACCCACCGAGGATCGCCGCGGCGAAACCCAAAGCGAAGCTCGTCACGATCCACAGACCGCTGACTTGGTACACGCCGGGCCGAAAGGCTCGCTCGGCTCCCAGGATCTGGTAGGTGAGCCACAGGCTGAGGTAAACGAACGCGGCCATCATCAGGTAGCCGAGCACGACACCTCCCAAGGTTCTCTTCATAGGTCTCCGTTGATCGAAATGGTCCGGCGCGGGCGAAGACTTTCCGCGGCGATCAGCCGACGCACAAGAAGAGATACCGGTCTCTCGCGATGCAGACCAGCCGTCGGCCCGTTGGGGCGTGGCGCCGGAGGTCGCGGAGTACATGGGTAAGGCCATAGCGGCGCTCCCAGAGGAGGAGCCGGCCTAGTCCGGTTCCTCCCTCCTCTTTCGGCCTTCACTCAGGCGCCTTCCCCGAACATGAGGAGTACCGCTTCCATGGGCTCGTCGAACGGGTTCCAGAACTCGTGGGCGACTTCGGCGGGCACCAGGATCGCCTGGCCGGCCCGGAGCTCGACTTCCACCCCTCCGATCCGGGCCTTTCCCTTCCCGCCGGTCACGACGAAGAGAGAGGGGAAGGGGTTCGTCTGCATGCGCGGATCTTCGTTCCCATGTTGGCCGGGCTTGAGGCTCAGCCACCCGCTCCTGAAGCCGGGCTGGTAGTAGAAGACGACAGCGTCGGCCCCGTGGGTGAACCGGGTGTGGGATTCGCCGAACGGGATGATCTCGGGGAGCCCGCGCGTCCAGAAGTGAAAGGTCGTGCGCAGCATGGTGTCGAGGAAGTCCTCGCCCGGCTCGAACCCTTCCATTGCCTCGACATCCATCGGAGAGGGATCGGTGGAGAACGCCTTGACCATGGCCGTCTCGGGGTTGAGCTCGCCTCGATCCAGCCTCTCCAGAGTCGACGCGCCGAGCGTGAAGTAGAAGGTCGGCTCGGCGGGCTTGCCGTTGCGGAGCTGAACGCTCGGCGCGGCTTCGTCGCTGGCCGGCTCCGCGACGACGTGCCACCAGCTGCCGTCCACTTCGATGGCGAACGTCACCTCCAGAATGGATGGGTCCGCTTCGTAGTCGGCTGCGTACCTCTCGAGGATCTCTCGCACGCCCTCATCCGCCTCTTGCGCGGCACTCGGGCCGGCGACTGCCATGAGCAGGGCCACGGCGGCGGCACTTCTCGTAATCGCTGCCATCGTTCTTCCTCCTGTCGTCAAAATCTCGTCAAGCTGCCGTCATCGACCGCCAGCCCTCTCATGAAGAGCTCGCGCACGTTCTCGACATGGGTCTCCCACGAGGGAGAATCGCCTGGAGCGTCACCGTGCTTGGCGTACGTCTCTCGGGCGGGCTCGGTGAGGAGGTAGTAGACGAGGCTCCCTACCAGAATCAGGTGGGTCGAGTGGGCGTCTACCTCCCGCAGTCGTCCCGAGGTGAGACCCTCACCTAGGATCTCCTGGGTCGTTCGGAAGAAGTCGAAGAAGCGCTTGCGCACCTTCGCGTCGATGTGCCGGGCTCCGCCCATCTGCTCCCTCACCAGTATCCTCGCGACATCGGGATTTGCGCGAAGAAAGCGCGCCATAGTGGAGATGAATTCCGAAAGCCGATCGGGTGCCGCTCCTTCCGCCAGGTGGAGCGGACCCACCGCGTCGATCGCTTCAGCCAGGCCGTCGAGCAGCACCTCCGAGAAGAGACCTTGCTTTCCGTCGAAGTAGTAGCTGATCATGGCCTTGTTCACTCCCGCCCGATCGGCGATCTCCTGCGTCCGGGCTCCTTCGAAGCCTCGGTCCGCAAACACCATCCGGCCGGCTCGTAGCAGCGCCGCCTTCGTTTTGTCGGCATCGCGTGTTCCCTGTAGGGTTCCCATATCTCCTCTTAACTATCCAGTTAGTTAGTTACGGGAAAAGATGACGGAGAGTTTCAGCTTGTCAAGATTCACTCGAGCCTACTGACCCTCTCGGCTCAAGTCGAGTCGCCAACCTCCGTGCTCTCGGGAGGCTGCCACAACTCGATCTTCGTTCCCTCCGGGTCGATGAACCACCCGAACCGGCCGAACTCGTACTCCTCTATCTCACCGACCACTTCGGCTCCGCCCCGCCTCACCTGCTCGAGTGCTCCATCCAGGTCGTCGACGACCAGGTTCACCATGAACGGCTTATCCGACGGGTCGAAGTAGCCGGTGGACTGCTCGAACGGCCCCCAGACGCAGAAAGCGGTACCGGGCAGGCGGGACAGATCGAAATCGACCCCGCCGTACTCGCCGATCTCCAGGCCCAGGTTCTCCGCGTACCAAACTCCCAAGCCCACCTTGTCGGTGCACTTGAAAAAAACGCCGCCGATGCCGATCGCCTTCGCCATTTAGCCTCGCATCTCCCTGTACAGCCGCTTCATCAGCTGAATCTGACCGACGTGATGAGCATCATGCATGACGATCCCGTAGAGGAGATCCACGAACCTGTAGGTACCGCCTGGCGACTTCTCGTCGAGCCGTTCAGGGGAAAGGGCTCGAGCCGTTTCGATGAGCCGACGGTGCTCGGATCGCAGTAGCGCTCGATCTTCCTTCCACGCCCGGTCGTCGGCCGGCTCGGATGCTCGCGGCCAGTTGGATGGCGACCTCGGAAACCCACCCTTGGAACCGTCCTCGAGAATCCGCCGGACGGCGTATTTCCAGTAGGCGATGTGAAGCGCGATCTCCCAGATGCTGTGCCTTTCCGGCCCGGGCTTCCAGGACGCTTGCTCCGCAGACACGCCCCGCAGGCATCCCAGAGGCCCCGCCCCACCGAACCAGAGGCGGTAGCCAGCCTCGGGATCGAGCATCCGGAGGATCTCAGAGAGTCGTGGGTCTGTCATCCGGGCCCGCACGGGGATTTCAAGCGCTTGGCGCCGATCGCCGAGAGCTCAACCGCAAGAGAGAGTCAGCTTATCCAGCCCGCGGGAGCGGCCGGAAACCGCGAGGCAGCTCCAGTCCTTCACGGTCCCAGTTCGCCAGATCCGCCGCGGCCGCGTACGTGCTCTCGAGGAAGTCGGTGAGCGTATCGTCCGGCGAACCGGACGTCCGAACCACCTCGTAAGGAAGGACGAACTCGCCCAGCTCGGCGAGCCAGAAGGCTGCATCCGGCCGCACGCCCGCTTCGGCAAAGCCGTCGGGCGTCGGATACGCGTACGAGTAGAAGATCGGGTCCGGTGCATCGTCGTTTCCGGGCCAAAAGCCGCAGCTCGAGACCTCGTGCGAATAGGCCTCTCGGGTGATCTCATCCGGGAGGTTTGGGATCCCTCCCGGGTGCTCGGGCGCCCGTCGGCCGGAGAACCGGGTGACCGCCAGATCGCACGCCCCCCAGAAGAAGTGCACCGGGCTCACCTTGCCGAGAAAGCGCGCCCGAAACTCGCTGAACACGCGGTCGATCTGGAGGAGGGCGAGCCAGAAATCATGGGCCCTGTCGGGATCATACGCCGAGTGTTCCGTGTCGTCTGGGAACGGGATGGGATCTGGCACCTCGTTCGGAACTGGATGAATCGTCACGTCGATACCGCAGTCCGCCAGGATGCCGTTCACGTCTGAGTAGAACTGGGACACGGTCTGAGGGCGAAGCTCCAGCGAGCTCAAGGTTCCGTCCGTCGCCGCGAGCCACAGCCGGTGAGCAACGAAATCGAAATCGATCTGAAAGGCTCGATCTCCGTAGGGAATCGTCGAGGTAGTGAGCCCGCGCGAGCTGACGTAAAGCGGGACGCTCCACGAGTGGTTGACCCACGGAGAGAGCTCCATTCGGATCTTCCCCACGATCTGGGTCCACATGTGGAGGCTCGCCAGAGTGTCCTTCCACTCGGCGTAGGGTAGCGCCGGCCAGGTCACGCGACTTCCTCGGCCGACCGGGCCGCTTCGGCTTCCTGAATCGCGCGCCAGACCCGGGGCGGCGTAAACGGAAGCGAATCGATCCGCACGCCGATCGCATCGTAGATCGCGTTGGCGATTGCGGGGAGCGACGGATGGAGAGGCCCTTCGCCGGCTTCCTTGGCGCCATACGGGCCCTCCGGATCGTTCGACTCGACGATCAGCGGCACGAATTCCGGGCAATCCAGTGAGGTCGGAATCGGGTAGTCGAGCAGCGACGGGGCGTTGTGCAGGGCACCCTCGTGCTCGCCGACCTTGTAGCTCTGCTCCTCGAGGACGGCCTCCGCATAGCCCATGTACGCCGAACCCTCGATCTGGCCCTCGACGAGCATCGGATTGAGGGCGCGTCCGCAGTCGTGCGCCACCCAGATCGTCTTCACGTCCACTAAGCCGGTCTCCGGATCCACCTCCACCTCGGCTACATGGGCCGTGAAGCTATAGGCGGGGGAGGCCCCGATCGTGCCGCCCCGATACTCGCCGTGCACGCCCTCCTTCGGCGTGTTGTAGTGGCCCACCGAACCGAGCGTGCCGTGCTCCGCTTCCGCGATCTGGAACGCCTGTGCGATCGGCAGCCGGCGTTCGGTGTCCCGAACATCGAACGCCCAGCCCCCGGCCAGACGGACCCGGGTGGGCTCGATCTCCAGCTCGTCCGCCACGCTCGCGCGCACTCGGTCGCCGATCTCCCGGCAGGCCATCACGCAGGCGTTTCCCACCATCACGGTCTCGCGCGACGAATAGGCTCCCAGGTCCACGGGGACCAGATCGGTATCCGCCGAGAACACCCGGACGTAGTCGAGTGGCACGCCGAGCTCCTCGCAGGCGATGTAGGCCATAGTGGAATCGGAGCCCTGGCCGATCTCTGACGCGCCGTGAAGAACCGTGACTCGGCCCGATCGCTCGACCTGAACCTGGACCGCGGCCTGCGGCATCGGATTGGGGTAGATCGGATAGTTGGTGCCGGAGATGTAGCAGGATCCGGCCACGCCGATCCCCCGGCCATAGCCCATCTGCCGGTGCTTTGCCTTCCAGTCCGAAGCCTTCTCGACGGCGTCCAGGCACTCCAGAAAGCCATTCGACTGAACCCGGAACTCGTTCACCGTACGGCCGGTCCCCATGAACACGCCCCGCCGAAGCTCGATCGGATCCAATTCCAGCGCCTCGGCGACCTTGTCGAGCGAGATCTCGAATGCGAATCGCGGCTGCACGGACCCGTGCCCCCGCTTCGGCCCGCATGGTGCCTTGTTCGTGTATACGCGGGTCGAGTCGAACCGGTAGGACTCGATCTCGTAGGGCGCGGTCAGCAGCTGGCCGCTGTAGTACGTCGTTACCAGCCCGAACGACGCGTACGCACCCCCATCGAGAATCGTATTCGCGTCGACCGCGACGACGCGCCCATCCCGTGACGCTCCCACGCGATACTTCATCGCCATAGGATGGCGGCCCCGGTGCGAGTAGAAGACCTCTTCCCGCGTATAGAGGATCTTCACCGGCCGACCCGTACGGATCGCCAGCAGGGCTACGCAGAACTCGAGATCGAACGGTTCGGACTTCCCCCCGAACGCTCCACCTACGGCGGGCTGGACAACCCGGACTCGGGCCACATCCAACTCCAGGACACGTGCGATCTCTCGATGCAGGTAGTGCGGCACCTGCGTGGCCGACCAGACCTCCAGGAGGCCGTTCTGGCTCATGCGGGCGATCGCGCAGTGCGGCTCTATGGGAGTATGCGTCGTGCCGTGGAAGTAGTACTCGCCCTCCACAATGACGTCCGCCTCCGCCATCTTCTCGTCCACCGGGCCGAACTCGAGCTGCACTCGCTTGAGGATGTTGCCGTTGTGTCCCGGCTTTCGCGGCTCGTGGATCGGGTTCTCGGGGTTGGCGAGAGCCTCCTCGGGATCCAGATGGTAGGGGAGCGGTTCGTACTCCACCTCGATCAGCTCCAGCGCCCGCACAGCCGTGTCTTCGTCGACGGCCGCGACGCAGGCGACGGCGTCCCCGATGAATCGCACCTTGTCGAGGGCGAGGGCGTGCTCATCCGGAGTCCACGGGATGATTCCGTACGGCGTCGGCAGGTCTTTCCCGGTGATCACGTCGTAGACCCCTGGATGCGCGAGAGCCTTTGTTCGATCGATCGACCGGATCATAGCGTGCGGCTCGGTGCTCCGAAGGATCTTCGCGTGCAACATGCCCGGGAAGGTCATGTCATCGGTGTAGACCGTCTTCCCGGTCGACTTGAAGAAACCGTCCACACTTCGGTTTCTGCCGCCGATCATCCTGTATTCCGACGGGTCCACCTCGGCTAGGCTCTCGGGTGGGTCCGCCGTCGCCTCCTGGAGAGGTAACAGGTCTTCGCTACGCATCGGCAGCGCCTGGCAGGTCGTCGGCCTGCCGCATGGAGCGAGAGGGAAACCTGATCCCGTGGCGCTCCGCCACGATGTCCCGCGGATCTGCTCCCGATCGTAACGATTCGGCCGCCACCTCCACCGCCTCGAAGATCTTCGTGTAGCCGGTACAGCGGCACAGATTGCCGGCGAGGGCCAACTGGATCTCCTCCCGCGTCGGACTCTGGTTCTCCACGAGCAGGCCGTACGCGCTGCACAGGATGCCGGGCGTGCAGAAGCCGCACTGTGCCGCACCGCAGAGGTCGAACGCATCCTGGAGCGGATGGGGGTGGCGCCCTTCGGCCAGGTCTTCGACCGTCCTCACCTCACGACCGACCGCCTCGTAGACCGGCAAGATGCAGGAGAGGTGGGCCTGGCCGTCCAGCAACACCGTACAGGCTCCGCAGTCGCCCTTGTCACACCCCTGCTTCGAGCCGGTAAGGCCAAGTACGTAGCGCAGGGCTTCGAGGAGAGTGTAGTGCGTCGGAACGCCTACTTCGACCTCGTCGCCATTGATGTGGAGGGTGAGTATGTCCTTCATGTGTGCTCCGCGCCGAACCAGGCAAGACGGGAGATCGGGCTCTATGCCCATTGTCCGCCGAGGAAGATAATGCCTCGCGAGCGCGGAGGCCGGTCCAAGCCCGAAACCTCGGGCTCTCCAGGAGGGTACGGTCCGTCTCATGACGGGTGGTAAGGTGAACTAGAGGTGTGACGATGCAGATCGTGCGAGTCACGGCGGTGGCAACGACGCTCATGGCTCTGGGAGCAGCAGGCGCTGAAACAGCGAGCGCCCAGCAACGACCGATCGATCGCTGGCTGCTCTCTCGGCCCTTCCCGACCTCATCATCGGTAGCCGAGCAAGGTCCTCTGCCGACCGTGGCGGAGTTGAACCCGCTTTTCGCGCCGGGGGAAGCGCTTCCGCTACCTCCCACCCAGCTGGAAGAGGACCTGGCCCGGGCCGACTCGCTCGAGGGAAGGCCATCGAACCCCCAGCTGGATGAGGCCCTGGGCCGCCGGCCTCCTCAAGGGCCGCCCGGTCGATCGTTTCAAGAAGGGCCACTCCGCCCGGGCTGGATGGCGCGGAGAGACTCGGTCCTCTTTCCGGAGCGAGGGATGCGGGTCGGTGCCACCATCTGGACGCTGATCAGGCAGGACGGAAATCCGACCTTCGATCTCGACACGCTGGTGGATCGATCCGGCGCTACTGCGACGTTCGCGCACGCCTATGTCCGGCCGTCAGTGGAGCAGACGGTGAAGCTGACGTTTACCGGTCTCGGCTGCACCACCCTCTCCGCCACCCTAAACGAACGGCCGGTCGAGCTGCCTCCCGCCGGGGAGTGCGGCGCAGACGATCGCGCGTCCTCGACCAGCGTTCGATTGGCCGCCGGCTGGAACGCGCTTTTGGTGAAGGCCGAGGCAGAGGGCTCTCCCTACGGATTCAGCGTCTCCGTCGAGCCGGGGCCCGATGGCCGCTCGGTGGAGGATGTTCGCATCCAGGCATCACGACCGCCCGGCGTCCATCCGATTCTGCCGGAAGCAGCTATCGACGTGATGGCCATTCGCGTCCCATCGCTCCAGTTGCGTGGCGACGATCTGGCCGCCGAAGTCGTCGTGGACTTCCGGCTCTGGGGCGGCTACCCGCCGGAGGACGCGGAGGCCAAGGTCAAGATCGGTCGCGAGAAGGCAGAGCATCGGTTCGGGGAAGAGCTCGCTCGAACGGACGTGGTCGAATCGGTCTTCGAGCTCGTGCCGCTGGAAGAGCTCCGGCGCGTCGCTCTCGGCGCGGGCGTGGCGATCGAGCTCGAATGGAAGGACCACGATGAAACGATGGTGAGGCGCGTCGCCGCCGATGCGGTTCTTCGCGCCTTGCACGAACCAATCGGACTTCGTGGGTGGTCGGGCGGGGGGGCCGGCCTCCCGCAGGAAGGCTCGACGCTGAGCGGACGCTGGAAGATCCCAGGCTGGTTGTCGGGCTTTTCGCTCGAGCTGCTGGCCGAAGAATCGCCCGGTACGTACTCAGTGGCCGGCCAGGCCCTCGAATTCGTGAACGGTGGGGCGGTGCTTTGCACCGATTGCGAGAAGGGTCTCGAGCTGCGCCTCGACGCGACAGCCACCGCCGATTGGTCGGCTCTGCCGCGCGTCCGCATCACCGGACCGGCCTACGTGGACGCGGCAACTGCGGACGGCGCGCCCCCACCGGAGGGTTGGCTTCGTGCCATTTCCGAAGATGGTAGCGAGAGCTACCGGGAGTTGCTGGCGCGCTACGCGGGAGAGTCGGGCGGCCGATAGTCGGCCTTATCCTCGGCCTCGGGCTCGTCCTCTCCCTCCGATTGGTCATCGGCCTCGGGCTCGATAACGGCCTCGGGCTCGTCGAGGACGCTCGGAGTCGCCGGATCGGACCCGGGTGTGGAGACCGTTTCGGGAGGGGCAGTGACTTCCGTAGGCGAGGCGGCTTCAGGCGCACTGGAAGCCGTTCCCAGCACGGCAGCAAGGGGCGAAGGCGGATCGGGAGTTTTCTGGCTAGCCGGCTTGTCGGGATCGAGGGAGGCCACGCGCTCGGCCTCTTGTAGCTCTCTCTGGATCTCGTTCAGACCGCGGCGAAACTCGCGCAGCGCCCCTCCGACCGTTCTCCCGATCTCAGGCATCCGGCGCGGACCGAAGAAGATCAGCACCAGAACGGCGATGACGAGCATTTCGGAGAAGCCGAGGTTGCCTATTCCCATGGGCGAGCGCCGCGGGCGTGGCTAGTACGTCGTGAGGGCGTTGAGGATCTCTTCGCCGTAGAACGTCCCGATGTATTTGGCCTGAATGGGCGTGACCCTGCGAACGGCCCAGATCAGCTGCACGTGGTTGGGTTCGTGCGGATCAACGAGCGGCTTGAGGCCGCATTCCTCGGGGAGGTGGTTGCCTTTGCGCAGGTTACACCGACTGCACGCGGTCACCACGTTCTTCCAATCGTTCCCTCCCCCCCTGGATAGCGGTACGAGGTGATCCCGGGTGAGCGACTCACGGTAGCCCAGCTCCCGCCGCTCCCGCCCGCAGTACTGGCAGCGATAGCCGTCACGAGCGAACAGGAACGTGTTCGTCACCTGTCGTCGGAACCGACGCGGAACGTGAATGAACCGGACGAGGCGAATGACGACCGGTGCTGCGTACTGGGAACGTTCCGAGCGGAACGGACGGTCGTTGTCGACCTCGAGCGCTTCCGCCTTTTTGTCGATGATTAGGCGAAGCGCTCGCCGAACGGGTATGATCGTCAGCGGCTCGTACGACGCATTCAGCGCAAGACAGCCCATATGTGCTCAGCCCTCCTCGCTGGGCGGAGATTCTAGGCCTCCTCGGATGGACAAGTCAAGCAACGGCGGGCGGATGGCCCACCCGAAGGCGTTTTGCCAAGTCGCCCTGCCGCGACCCGTCCATCAGACTTTTACCTACGGGCTTCCCAAAGAGATCCGCGACCGGGCACAGCCGGGGATGCGGCTTCGCGTGCCGTTCGGCAAGCGGGAGGCGATCGGCTGCATCGAATCGGTCGCGCCGCAGGCCCGCTCCGAGGGCGTGCGAGCGGCCCTGGAGCTGCTCGACTCCGGGCCGGTTCTCTCCGGTCGGCTTCTGCAGACCTGCCGCTGGATCTCTGATTATTACGTGGCTCCTCTCGGCCTCGTGTTCCGATCCGCCCTTCCCCCCGGCATGCTCGGTGACCGCAGCGACGATTCCGCCGACCAGGTGCTGATCCGAAAAGTGGTCCGGCTCAGCCGACGATTGCCGACCCTGGAGGAGCGGGAAGCCATGTTCGGTCGAGCATTTCGTCAACGGCAGGCCTTCGAGACCCTCGAAGAGCTGGGCGGCGCATCCACGGTGGCGGATCTGGAAGCTCAGGGATTCAGCCGGTCGGTCCTCGGCGGTCTCGTCGAGCGCGGTGTCGCCACGGTAACGGACGAGAGAATCGAACGGGATCCGTTTCGGTCGATGGAAGCGCCACCCGAACCGCGTCTCGAGGCCACTCCGGACCAGCGCCGCGTTATCGAGGCCCTCATCGAACAGGCGGAGCGCGAAGAACCGGGCACGGCACTTCTGAGAGGGGTGACGGGCTCGGGGAAGACGCTCGTCTACATGCGGGTGATCGAGCGTCTCCTCGAGAGCGAAAAGGGCGCGATACTCCTCGTTCCGGAGATCTCGCTCACCCCTCAGACGGTCCAACGCTTCCGCACCGCCTTCGGCGAAACGGTCGCCGTGCTCCACTCCGGGCTTTCTGCCGGGGAGCGCTACGACGCGTGGCTCGCGCTTCGGGAGGGTCACCGGAGGATCGCCATTGGAGCCCGATCGGCCGTGTTCGCGCCGGTTCGGAACCTGGGGGCCATCGTTCTCGACGAGGAGCACGAGGGCACCTACAAGCAATCAGAGACGCCTCGCTATCACGCCCGGGCGGTCGCCGCGGTCCGGTGCCGGCTCGAGAGCGCGCTTTGCTTGCTCGGATCCGCGACCCCGTCGCTCGAGAGCTGGAACAACGCCCGCCGTGGCCGCTACGAGCTTCTGGAGCTCCTTGACCGAGTAACCGACCATCCGCTTCCCGAGGTCCGGCTGGTCGACCTGCTAGCCGGCGACGGGCCCGGCTCGAATGGAGGATCCGCGGCGACGGGCCCGGCCGGCGGGCCGGCGATGTCGATCCACCTCCGGACGGCCATCGAGCGTCGCCTGAGCCGGGAGGAGCAATGCATCATCCTGCTCAACCGCCGCGGCTACGCCACGTTCGTGCAGTGCGGACAGTGCGGGAAGGTGTGGAGCTGCGAGCACTGCAATGTCTCGCTCACCTTCCACCAGCGCCGCCGCGCGGTACTCTGCCACCATTGCGGCTTCAACGAGCGACCGCCCGATGCGTGCGACGAGTGCGGAGAACGGATCTCGTATTCAGGCATGGGCACAGAACAGGTAGAGCAGCGGCTCGGCGAGCTATTTCCGTCCGCTAGGATCGCACGGATGGACCTCGACACGACTTCCACGAAATGGTCCCACTTTCGAATTCTCGAGCGCATGCGCCGGCGCGAGGTCGACATCCTGTTGGGCACGCAGATGATCGCGAAGGGACTCGATTTTCCGGAGGTGACTTTGGTCGGCGTCATCAACGCGGATGTGGGACTGAACCTGCCGGACTTCCGGTCCAGCGAACGAACCTTCCAGTTGCTCTCACAGGTGGCCGGCCGTGCCGGCCGAGGCACCGGGCCCGGGGAGGTCCTCGTCCAAACCTCCCGACCACAGCACATCGCGCTTCAGGCGGCCGTCCGGCACGACTACGAGGGTTTCGCCGAGCGAGAGTTGGGAGACCGGCTCGAACCTGGATACCCTCCCCACCGCAGGCTCGCGAACGTGGTCGTCTCCGGAAGGGCGGAGACCAAGGTCACGGACCTGGCCGTCGAGTTGGCGGATTGGACCAGAGGGTTGCTGGAGACTCGCTCGGTCCAAGGTGTCGAGGTCGTGGGCCCTGCACCCTGTCCGATCGACCGCCTCAGGGATCGCTGGCGATGGCATTTCCTGCTGAAGTCGGACGGCCCGCGCCGGCTCGGAGCCGTGCTTCGCTTCCTGGCGGGGCGCCACGGGCAGCCCTCGGGGGCTCTGCGGATCGAGATCGATCGCGACCCCGAGTCGCTCCTTTAGGCAGCGGAACGCTTAGGCGCGAGACACCCCCAAACCGGGTTCATCGCCGAGCGTGATGCGGGGGCCATCGAGGTGCGGGCCCCGGAACGGATCCTCCTTCAATAGAGCGGCCCCGTCCAAATCCGCGTAGTCCACCAGGGGAGCCAGGTGGGCCGCCGGAGCGATGCCGAGGCTGCTTTCGATCATGCACCCCAGCATCACCTTGAGGCCGCACGCACGAGCCGTGTGAACCATGCGCAGAGCCTCACGCGGGCCTCCGCATTTGGCCAGCTTGATGTTGATTCCGTGCGCGAGCCCGACGAGCCCCGGAATATCCGACGCTACGATACTCGATTCATCCAGGATGATCGGAAGCGGAGAACCCTCGAAGACCTCGCGCAGCCCGTCTCGATCATCCGGCGGCAGTGGCTGCTCGACGAACTCGACGCCGTAGTCCGCGAGCATCGGAAGGTGATCCAGCGCCTGCGAAGCGGACCAAGCCGCGTTCGCGTCGACCCGGAGGGTCGCATCCGGCGCCTCGCTGCGCACAGCCTCCAGGATCTCGGCATCCCTGTCGGTGCCCACCTTGATCTTCAGGATGGGGTACGCGCGGGCCCGCCGAACCTTCTCTCGCACGACCCTCGGCTCATCTATCCCGATCGTGAACGAGCTGAGTGGAGCGTCGGCCGGATTCAGGCCCCAGAGCTTCCACAGGGGGCGGTCGAGCCGTTTTCCCTGAAGGTCGTGGAGGGCTGCGGAGACGGCCGCGCGAGCCGCGGCGTTGCCGGCCAGCCGGGCTTCGAGCGCGCGCTCTAGTCGCTCCAGGGACTCGGGCCCGGATAGCCCCTCGGCCTCCTCCAGTACCACGCGATACTCTTCGAGCGCCTCCACCACGGTCTGAACACTCTCGCCGTAGTAGGCGGCCGGGTCCGCTTCGCCCCAGCCCTCGACGCCGTCCGCCTCGACACGGACCCAGACGAGCTCTTCCACATCGCGCGTGGATCGGCTGATGGTGAACGGGTATTCAAGCCGAACCCGGAACGTCTCCCAGTTCATCTTCATGCGCGCCAAGGCTCCATCTGCACGTCGGGCGTGGTCACCTCTGGTCCGTCGGACCGCATATAAACGTTGATCTCGGTTCTCACGCCGAACCGGCCGGGAAGGTAGATCCCCGGCTCGACGGAGAAGCCGATGCCTTCGATGAGCTCCCGGTTTTCCTTCGTCTCCACCGAGTCGAGATTGGGTCCGAACCCGTGGATGGCGCGGTCCATCCCATGGCCCAGCCGGTGCTGCAGATATTCCCCGAAGCCGGCCTCCTCCATGATGCGGCGTGAGACCAGGTCGACTTCGGCGCCGGTGATCGGGTCGCCCGCGGCGACGCGCTCGCGCACGTGCGCTACGGATCCGTCCCGGGCGGCACGCGCCGCCTCCCACACCTCGCGTAACCCTGCCGGGCCCTCGGCACCGAGCACTCCCATCCAGGTCTGATCGGCGAAAACGGAGTCCGGATCGCCTGCCACCTTGCCCCACAGATCGATGAGCAACACCTCCTCCTCCTCCAGTACGGCCGACTCGCCCTCTATCGGTTCGTAGTGCCCGCTGGCGCTGTTCGGACCGAGCCCCACAATGGTCCCTCCCTCCTCCAGCCCCGAGGCGGCGATCTCGGAGAGTATCCACTCGGCCAGGTCGAACTCCGTCATGCCGCTGCCGGCCTGCGCAGCCTCGAGTCCACGAAGGAAGGCCGCGTGAGCGATGCTGGCGATCTGCCGGCCGGCCTCCATGTGCGTCTCATAGCCACGATCCCCCCATTGAGCATACGTCCCCGCGATCAGAGGAGCCGAGGTCACGACGTCGACGCCCAGACCCTCGACGAGCTCGACCACGCCCGCCGGAACGAGGTCCACGAATGGCACGGCGTCTCCGGGGGAAACCTCCATGGCCACCGTCCTGCATCCGTTCAGCAACCGGCCGAGCGTGGCCTCCAGCTCCTCCCACCCCACGTACGTCTCCAAGGTGCCTTCCCAGTCGCTCCATGGATCCAGCTCGATTCTGTGAGCGATCGCCGCGGGCTCCCGGCCGGGACGGAGGAGCAGAAAGACGCGCCTGGACGGGCCGTCCCCAAGGCCCAATAGCTCGCACATGACTGGATTCCTGCCCTCGAGGTCGAACAGAAGCCAGCCGTCGATCGAGTTGTTCTGCAACTCGGTTGCGGCGGCCTCGGCGAATCCGGTCGGTAGACGAACGCTCATGAGCCAACTCCCTCTCGATCCGGCTCGCGCGTCTGGGCGGCGCGAGCATCTCTTAGCGCTTCTATATGGGCCACCACGGTGCGGCCCAGCTCCTCCGGGTTGTATCCGCCCTCGAGCAACGAGACGATCCTGCCATCCGCCGAATGACGGGTGCGAGCCTCGAGCTCCAGGGTAAGCTCGCGGAAGTCTCCCTCTCGCAGGGAGAACCCGCCCAGCGGATCCTCCAGGGCCGCATCGAAGCCAGCCGAGATGAGCACCAGCTCCGGCTCGAACGCCGCCGCCACATCGAAACCGGTTACGAGCTCTTCGACGTATCGCTGGGCGGGCAAGCCGGCCGGCAGCGGCACGTTGTAGGTCGTCCCCTCGCCGGCACCCTCCCCTCGCTCCTCGTGTGCCCCCGTGCCCGGGTAGAGGGGGCTCTGGTGCATGGAGAGATAAAAGACGGCGGGATCCCTGTAGAAGATCTCCTGCGTTCCGTTCCCATGGTGAACATCCCAGTCGACGATCAGCACGCGCGAGGCGAGGTCGGTCTCGATCGCGTGCCTCGCGGCTACCGCCACCGAATTGAACAGGCAAAACCCCATCGCCTGATCGGTCGTCGCGTGGTGCCCCGGCGGACGTACGGCACAAAACGCGTTTGCGTAGGCACCGGCCGCCACCGCCTGCACGGCATCGACGGCGCAACCCGCCGCCGCTGCTGCCGCATCCCAGGAGGCGCCGGAGACCACCGTGTCCGCGTCCAGGCTCACGGACCGCTCCTCGTCATGGGCCGTATCGACCGCGCTGCGTATCCGGCTCACATGTTCCGCGGTGTGTACGCGCTCCAGAAGCGCCTTCTCGGCAGGAGAGCCGAGTACCGTTTCGACATCCGACGCCAATCCCGGCATCGCCTTCTCGAGAGCGCCTGTCAGAGCTCGCAGGCGACCCTGGTGCTCCGGATGACGCCAGCCCGTGTCGTGCCGAGCGCAGGCAGGATGATGGTATATCGCGGTCTTTGCCAAGTCCCCTCTCTTACGACTTCGAGTCCGCAGGTTGGGAAGCGTAAGTTACGACCCCGGACGAGCAACTGGGAACGCCGAGGTGCCTTGCAGGCGGAGGTCCGTTGCCCGGCCGAGGACTCGGTGTCTACCTTGGCGCCGTCTTGCTGGTAGACCGCCGACCCAACGACGCGAGCCTCGATGAACCCATCGCAGTTTCGGCTTCACGCTACGCCTTGCTGGCGTCGCCTGCAGCTGCTGGCCCTGTCGCTGGGCTGCGTCGCTTGCGAGGTGGAGTGGGGTGGGGGTCGACTGGCACTCGAGGATCCTTCACCACCGGAGCCAGAGCCCGTAGTGGAGGGGGAAGCACCACCCCCTCCCCTGCCTGAGGCACCGCTGCTCTATGTCGTCCGCCTCAGACCCGACGGTCGAGCGCTCGCCGCTCCGACAGCGCGGATCACTGCGGACAGCGCCGGCGCCGTGGGTTTGGCAGCCCTGGATCTTCCGAGCCCGATTGACGACGAGTACCGGCAGCGCTTCGCGGCCACCTTCTTCACGGCAGGCCGTGAACTCGCGCTGATCGCCGGTGGAAAGCGCATCGGCAGCCTCGTTCTCGACGAACCGGCGGGCGCGCCTCCCGGGTGCCTGGCAGCAGCCGCTGCGCAGGCCTTTCTCCCGCCCGGCGCCTACGTTCCGGCAATAGGGTTCGGCGTACCTCTGAATCTCGCTCCCGCTGCGGTCGGGCGGGCGTCGGTCCGAGACCCCACCAACCGGATGGTTACCTTCGGACCGGTCCTGGCCGAGCAGTTGCTGCGCGCCAGCGGCGAGCAGCGTCCGTTTCTCGCCCAACGGATGGCGTTGGAGGCGGTCGCCGGCGAGGACACCGTGGCCGTGATGGCCGCCACCTATCTGATCAACGACAGCCTGGCCATCGTTCCGCCGCTGCGGGATGCGGCATCCCTCTTCTTCCTCGCTCGCCACGAGCCCACTCGCGGCTTCGTGCCCGTATGGCGAGAGGTGCGCACATACCGGACGGCGGAGGAGAAGGAAGCGTTCGCCTTCTTCGACTGGCTCGAGCTGCAGGGTGTCCGGTTCGATTTTGTGAGGCGGTTTGATGCGTCCAGCGAGCGTCTCGCTGCGAGCCGGGCTCCTGAAGACTGGCGCGACCGCCTGACTCTCGCTCAGCGGGAGCTGGAGTGGGCGGAGTCCTCCGCCTGTCCCGTCCTGACGCTTGTCGAGTAGCCTCCGGTAAGATCAGGCAGCGAAGCTACGCAGGACCTGCCCGGCCGTTCCGGTCCGGAGCTCCCTGAGCGCACGATCCCTCAGCTGTCGGACCCTCTCTCGCGTGACTCCCAGCAGTCTGCCGATTTCCTCGAGAGTATGCTCCTCCTCGCCCTGCAAACCGTAGTATAGGCGGACGACCCGCGCGTCCCGCGGCTTCAGGTCTTGCAGGGCTTGGGCGATCTGCTCCCTCAGGAGTTTTGCTTCGAGACCCTCCTCCGTGCTGGACTCATCCACGAGGAACCGGTCGACCAGCTGATTGTCATCGCTCGGCCCGACCGGCGCGTCCAACCTGACCTCCGAGACGTTCAGGGCCTGTAGCATCTCCACCGTCGAGATCTCCAGTTCGGCGATCTCCGCGATCTCGTCGGCGCTCGGATCCCTACTGAGGCTCTGCTTGAGCTCCTCGCGTACTCGGATCACTCTTGCGAGCTCCGTGGCCCGGTTGAGCGGAAGTCTCACGGCTCGGCTCTGCTTCGCCAGCGCGGCGAGGATCGCCTGGCGGATCCACCACACGGCGTAGCTGATGAACTTCACTCCCTGGTCTGGATCGAACTTCTTCGCCGCCGTCACCAGCCCCACGTTCCCTTCCTGGATGAGATCCGAGAATGGCATGCCGCGATTCTGATACTTCTTGGCGACGGATACGACGAAGCGGAGGTTGGCTCGAACCAGCGTGTCCAGAGCATGGTCGTCACCACCCTGCGCCCGGCGTGCCACGAGGTCCTCGTCCTCGGGGGCCAGGAGGGGGTAGCGACTCAGCTCGTCGAGATAAAGGTCGAGAGAGGTCGACACGTCATCGGCCGGCATTCGGCCATTCGTCCGCTGACGGGTTACCATTTCACTCTCTCGGAGGTCTCGCTCCGCGCGGAAAGCGCTGCCGGTGGTTCCGGCCGTCCCGACGAAAGTTGAAGGTAAACCCGCTCCATATCATGGTCTAGTACATCCGGCCGGCTCGGTCCGATTTCCCTCGGCGGGCAGCCGAGGAGAGGTGTTGCAGCCGAGGAGCGAGCGAACTGGCGGAGGGCCCGGAGGGCGTCTATTCTCCTTCTTCCCATCGGCCAGCCGGCGCGGAGCGCTGGGACTCGCGGCCGAACGGGCCTGCTTGGAGCCTACCATCGGGAAGAAGACGATGCCGCTGAGCCTTCGGCACGCCGCCGCCACACATGTCGGCCGGGTGCGTCGAGGCAACGAAGACAGCCTCTACGCCGATGAGGACACCTGCGTCTTCGTCGTGGCGGACGGAATGGGCGGGCATGCGGCCGGCGAGGTCGCGGCCGAGATTGCCGCCAACACGATCGGCGCCGCGCTTTCCACGGCGAGCCCCGAGATGTCCGCGTCGGAGATTGCCCGGACGCTCGACGCGGCCATCGCCGAAGCCAACGCGCTCATCCTGTCCCGCTCCCAGGACGATCCCGGATGCTACGGGATGGGCACTACGGTGACCGCGCTCTGCATGCGGGACGACTCGTTTTTAGTTGGACATGTCGGCGACAGCCGCGCCTACCGCGTCCGTGACGGCGTCCTGGAACGCATTACCCGCGATCACACGCTCGTGCAGCAGGAGGTGGATCGGGGAACGCTCACCGACGAGCAGGCGCGCGTCCATCCTAGATCCAACGTCCTAACGCGAGCGCTGGGCATCCCGGGAGAACTGGCGACCGATTTATACGAGGGTGACGTGGAACCTGAGGACCGAATGCTCCTCGCGACTGACGGGCTGACAGCCATGCTTCCGGACTCCGAGATCGAACGGGCGCTGACGGCAGGACAGGACGCCGAAGCCACGGCGGAGGAGCTGATTCGAATGGCCAACGCGGCCGGTGGCCTCGACAACACGACCGTGATCGTGATCGACGCCGTCGGCTAGGCGTACAGCGGCCGGCCATCTCCCAGCCGTGCGGCGACCTCGGCCGCGCCCGCCTCCAACAGCTCGAGCAGCGGCCCC
The DNA here is from genome assembly GCA_039589875.1 of Gemmatimonadota bacterium. GTDB lineage: Bacteria > Gemmatimonadota > Gemmatimonadetes > Palauibacterales > Palauibacteraceae. The sequence continues at coordinate 23,814 of JBDHGL010000007.1, read as the reverse complement.
GGATCGGGACGCAGGCGCTCGCCCAGAACGAAAACCCTGAACACGCGTGCTGCGTGATGGAGCGATCGGCTCAGCCGTGGGAGGTCGATCAGGCCCTCCTCCCCGGCCGGGGTGAGCCGTTGAACATCGCCGGATCTGCGAACCAACAGGATGTCCAGCTGCAGCATCTCGGAATAGCTCGGGTAATCGATGAACACCGTCCCGGCGGGCAGGCCCCACTCCTCCGCCAGTCTCTCCTCGAGGCCCCGGACGAGATCCGACCGCTCCTTGAGCCATGTGCCGATACCGGCAGGAAGAGCGTCGCCGAACCGCTCCACTGCTCTTTTCGGGAGAAGCCGGTTCTCCAGGCACTCGACGAGCCGGCCGACAAGGCGAGCCTCGTCGGCGCCGCTTTCTGACGCCCGACGTTCGAACAGGCCCAAGAGCTCTTCGTCGGTACGCCCCGGCAACTCGTCGGGCTCCACGAGACCGGCCGCCCCGGCCCGCTCCACCAGCGCCCTGAAGACGACGGAGGCCGCCCGGACGGCATGATGCCAGTAGACGTTCCTGAACATCTGGTACTTGGAGAACAGCAGGGATTCGAGGGCGCTCAACCCCTTCTCTGAGACCGCCACCTCCAGAAGTCCCCCTTCCTGTCGGGCCAGGGTGAGGGCCTCCAGCAGCCTGTCTACGTCGACCGCTCCGTAGGGAACCCCGCAGAAGAAGCCGTCGCGCCGCAGGTAGTCGACCTTGTCCAGGTCCAGTGAGCCCGTGATGAGGCCCTGCAGCGGGTGTGGGGAGCGGCCCTGGATCAGCTGGGCCACCAGCTCCGTGGCTTCCGGGTCCACCTTGGCCAGCGCCGCTCGGATCGGCTCTGCTTCCAAAAACCGAGAAGCCATCTCCTCGTGATGCCCCGGGATGGAGCCCGGCCCAACCTCCTCCATCGTGTGCGAGAAGGCGTAGTGCCCGACATCGTGGAGCAGAGCGGCGAGCGGGATGATGGGTAGGCGCGCCCCGTCCTGCTCCTCCAGCCGGTCCAACGCACCGGTCGAGCGAAGGCTGGCGAGCGCACGCCTCGTGAGCCCGTAGACGCCGATCGCGTGGTTGAACCGGGTGTGAACGGCTCCCGGATAGACGAGATGTGCGAAGCCGAGCTGCTTCACCCGGCGGAGGCGCTGAAACTGCGGTGTGTCGATGACCTCCGCCGCCGCCGCGTCAAGCCGAACGTTGTTCCATACCGGATCCCGAACGGCTCGGCCTGTCGGCTTCGTCATCCTTCTCCTCCCCAAGCAGGTCGGCAAGATGCCTGCACCCTGCGAGCCGGGCAAACGCAGGTTGACACGTTCCGCGGTCCCGGTGACTTTGACCGGACCCTGTCCGTCGGCGCGTGCGGACGGGCTCAAATCAGGAGGCGATGTGGAGATTAAGCCGGGCCGCATGATCCATCTGGGCTATGGCAAGTTCTGGCGCTCCGACGAGATCGTCGGTCTGCTCCCGATCGAAGACGGGCGCGGACCGGGCCGGCGAACCGAGGTCTGGGTGGCCACCCGCGACGAACCCGTCACCGCGTCCCGCTCCGAGCAGACGATTCTCCAGGACATGGCGACGCTCCCCGATGACGTCGCGCGCGCGACCGAAGCGCTCTCGGCGGCCGAGGACCTGCTGGACGCCCTTCAGGAGCTTTCGCCGGTTCTGCGGCGCATGCTGAAAAACGAAGAGAGCTTCGATGTCGAGTACTGGATTCGCCGGCTGAACGGACTCTCCAGCCCGATCGACGAGGACGATCAAGAGGAGCTTTTCTAGACGCCGCTGGATTCGACCCCCACCGCAGCTAGCCCCTCCCACCCGGAACGCGCGCCTCCGAGCGGCAGTATTCCCCTGAACCATGTCAGTGAAGACCGGAGCGATTCTGCTCGCGCTCGCCGCCGCGGCGCCCGTCTCCCTGCTCTCCGCGCAGGAAGCCGCTTGGAACGACGAGCGCTCCATGGAGATCATCGAGGCGGCGATCAACACCCGGCACCACGCCTTCTCGGACAGCTCTCTGCAGAATTTCGAGGTCGACGCCGAAGGATATGTCTATCTCCTGACGAACATCGAGGGCGAGGAGCGCCTCGTACGGGCGGATCAGGTCGCCCTGAACGTGATCTGGCAGGCACCCGATAACATCTCACAGACTATGGTCGGCCGACGCTCCGATCAGAACATGCCGACCCGGATCCGCTACCACGTGGACCATCTGGCGATTACGGTCGGCAACTTCGGGAACTCGATCCGGCTCGGTGAGGGCGACGAGGTCAGGGGTGTGCGGCACCCGATCTGGAGGGGCGCGCCTCGCTTCTACGAGTACCGCCTCGCGGACTCTACGGAGATCCGCTTTTCGGGAGGAAGGGCCCGTGTCTACGAGGTAGATGTACGGCCCGTGAACTTCGGCCGCCCGGGCATCATCGGCACCCTCTATATCGACCGTGACACTTGGGCGATCGCGCGGATGTCCTTCACCTTCACCCCCGTTTCATACCTGGATAAGCGCCTGACCGGCCTCGACGTGGATATCGAGAACGCGCTGTGGGACGGTCGCTACTGGCTTCCCGTACGGCAGGTTGTCGAGGTGAGAAGGTCTTCTCTCTGGCTGAGTTATCCGATATCGGCCACGATCCGCACCGCGCACAAGATCGGGCCATATCGGATCAACGGTGTGCTCGCCGACAGCGTACCGGCGGGAGAGAAGATCACCTCCGTGTCGGCAGGGCGCCTCGACAGCTACGACCAATGGAGTGACGGTTTGCTTGACGGACCGGTCGGGGACGCGGACACGGCCACGATCGACATGGAACGGATCCGCACGAGAGCCAAGGAGATCGTCGGGCGGCAGATCGTCCCTACCGGTCGGTTCAGGATCTGGCTCGAGGGCGTGTCCAGTTTCGCGCGGAGCCGACGGGCCGAGGGGTTCCTTATGGGCGGGGGGGGAGAGTACTCGTTCGCCCAGGGAGCCGCGCGCGCCTGGGTGGGCTATCCGTTCGGTCACCAGATTCCCGAGCTGACGGTGGAGCTGGACTTCGACCTCGGAGCCGAGCGTATCCAGTTCGCCGGATATCACCAACGGCTATCGGACATCGGACCGATCCAGGCGGCCTCCGGAATCACATCCTCGATCTCTCTGGGCATCAACGGCGAGGACTTCACGGATCCGTATTTCGCCGATGGGGCACGTGTCAGCTTCCGATTCCCGTTCCTGCGAGGCACGAGCTCAATCTCGGCCGCCTGGGAGAGACAGACGACTCCGCTTCTCTCGACCGGGGTGGAGGACGCGCGTCCGATTCGGCCGATCCGGGATGGGGACATGTGGAGCATGACCGCGTCCCTGAGGCCTCGCCTTCCCGACCTCGTCGGCGCGACGGTCACCGGCCGCCTGGATACGGAGGGTGGCGTGCTCGAGGATGACGGGTTCGTACGCTGGCTGTTTGGGGTCGAGCTCGACAGCCCGATGCTGGGCTCGCCGTGGGCCTGGGAAGCCGAGATCGGCGGTGCCCTGGCCGTCGGCACTCTTCCCCCGCAGCGGCTCGTCCTGTTGGGCGGCCGTCAGACGGTCCCCGGTTACACGTTCCGGGAATGGGGCGGCGATCAGGCGTTCCTCGCCCGGCTCGTCGGCTCGCGCCGAGTGATCGACCCCTGGGTGAGTCTACGCGGCTTCGCCACGGCAGGGTGGGTGGGTATCTCCTCGGTTTCAGCCGAATCCGCCGATTTTTTCGGCGCCCTGCCGAGTGATCGCGTCCGCTCCTCGCTCGGTGCCGGCATCGGTGTATTCAATGACCTTCTTCGCCTGGATGTGGCCCGAGGTCTCGATGACGGCGTGTGGGAGTGGATGGTTTCCCTCAACAAGACTATCTGGCCCATGCTTTAGGCGCGGGCCGGCGCTCTCCTGCCTAGTCCTCCTTGCAGGAGTACCAGCTGTCGCCGACGCCGACGTCCACCTTCAACGGAACGGCCAGCTCAGCGGCACCTTCCATCTCGGTCCGCACGAGCCGAACGACGGCGTCGGTGAGATCCTCGCGGACCTCGAAGAGGAGCTCGTCGTGTACCTGGAGGAGCATGCGGGCGCCGTCGGGGCACTCGGCGTCCAGCCGCCCGTGAAGGCGGATCATCGCCATCTTGATGAGATCCGCAGCAGTCCCCTGAATCGGCGAGTTGGTCGCAGTGCGCTCCCCGTAGCCCCGCATCCCGGGGTTGCGAGCCCTGATCTCCGGGATGTACCGGCGGCGGCCGCTCAGCGTCTCCACGTAACCCTGCGTTCGAGCCAGCTCCTTCATCTCTTCGAGGTAGTCTCGTACGCCGCTGAAGCGCTCGAAATACGCGTCGATGAACTCACGGGCGTCGGACCGGCTGATCCCGAGCTGGGCAGCCAGCGCGACGGGTCCCTGCCCGTATATCGTGGCGAAGTTGATCGTCTTGGCCTGACCCCTCATGGCGGTGGTCACCGTCTCCGAGTCGACGCCGAAGATCCGGGCAGCGGTCTCCCTGTGTATGTCGCGGTCCTCCTGGAAAGCCGCGAGAAAGGCGGGATCCCGGGAAAGGTGCGCCATCACGCGGAGCTCGACTTGGGAGTAGTCCGCGGCGACAAACAGCCAACCCGGCTCGGGAACGAAGCCCTTCCGGATCTCGCGGCCGATCGCGGAGCGGATGGGTATGTTCTGCATGTTCGGGTCGCTCGAGACCAGGCGTCCTGTCGTGGCCACTGCCTGGTGGAACGTAGTGTGAATTCTTCCGGTCTCGGGATGCACCAGATCCGGGAGCTTCGAGACGTACGTGCCGTCGAGCTTGTCCAGCTCGCGGTGTTCCACGATGAGCCGTGGCACCTCATGCCCCTGCTCGGCCAGCGCCATCAACACGCTCTCGTCCGTCGAAGGGCCCGTCTTCGTCTTTTTCAGGACGGGCAGCTCGAGCTTTTCGAAGAGGAGCTCCCGCAGCCGCGGGACGGAGCGCAGGTTCACCTCTTCGCCCGCGATCTTGAAGATCTCCTCTCGAATCAGCTCGATGTCCCTGCGCAACCTCCCGCTGAGCTCCCCGAAGAAATCCAGGTCGATTGTGATCCCGACCCTTTCCATTCTGGCAAGAACGGGAACAAGGGGGACCTCGATCGTTAGGCACAGATCCAGCATTTCGTGCAGCCGAAGATCCTCCTCCAGTACATCGGACAGACGGAGGGCGTAGTCGGAAGCCTCGGCCGCCACGGGTCCGATCTCCCCGATCGGGCCTTCGGCAACGTCCGGCCCGGCCCGACGCCCGCGCGTGGAGAGCGAGTGTCCGAAGCGCTCCATCGCGAGGAGGTCCAGATCGTGCTGGCGCCTCCCCGGGTCCAGGCAGTAGGAGGCGAGTGACGTATCGAAGGCCAGTCCGGCCGTTGTCGCCCCGGCCCGCTCGAGAACGTGCAGCGAGTACTTCAGGTCGTCACCCAGCTTCGGGAGACGGGGATCCGCCAATAGGTCGGCCAGCGCGCTCAGGGAGGGATCTTCCGAAGTAAGGCCGGGAAGGTTGTCGGGCGGTGCGACGGGTGTCTCCTCGAGCGCGAGAATCGGGTTGCCGCTGTCGTCACGAGAGATCGTGGATGGCACGTGACCGAAAGGCAGATACCAGCTGCGGCCCGGCTCCACGGCAAGTGCCAATCCGACAAGCTCCGCGTTCATCGGATCCCTGCTGGATCCGAGGGCCGCCACTGAAACGCGGCCTGCGGAGCGGGCCGCGTCGACGATTTCCATGACCGCTCCCGGCTCGTGGACGACCCGGTATTCAACGGCCTTCTGTACCTCCTGGGCGGCGGCCAGCTCGCGCACGAGCGAGTGAAACTCGAGCTCGATGAAGAGCTCTCGCAGCTTTTCGGGGTCGGGCTTCCGGCGCGCGAGCGGTTCGAGATCCAGCGTGATCGGCACATCCGTGCGAATGGTTACGAGATCGCGTGACAATCGAGCTTGGTCAGCGTGTCCCAGCAGAGCGTTCCTCGCCCGAGTGGGATTTACGTCCTCTACATGCTCGATGATGTCGTCGAGTGACTCGTACTCGGCCAGGAGTGCGCTGGCCGTCTTCTTCCCGATGCCCGGCACGCCCGGCACGTTGTCCGAGCTGTCCCCGAGCAGCGCCAGGTAGTCGGTGACCTGGCGAGGAGGGATGCCGAGGCGCTCCGCCGCGTTCTCCGGCGTGACCCATTCCTCCTCCACGGCCGCCGGGCCGCCACGGCCAGGGTTCAGCAGGTACGTCTGGTCGTCGATGAGTTGGTAGAAGTCCTTGTCGCCCGAGACGATGACCGTCCGCAGTCCGTGATCGCCGGCAGCCTCGGCGAGCGTGCCGATCACGTCGTCCGCCTCCCAGCCCGGGACCTCGAGAACCGGGATTCGGAACGCCTCGACGAGGGCCCGGCAGCGCGGAATCGATGCCTCCAGCTCCTCCGGCATCTTCTCTCGGGTGGCCTTGTACTCCGGGTGCACCTCGGTGCGGAAGGAGTCGCCCGCATCGAACACGACCCCGATGTAGTCCGGTTGGTAGTCCTCCAGAAGCCGCCTCAGGAAGCGCGCCAGCCCGAAGGGCGCCGAGGTGTTCTCTCCGGCGGAAGTCGTGAGCGGACGGCTGATCATGGCGAAGAAGGCGCGATAGATCAGCGCATAGCCATCGATCAGGTAGAGATGGAGACGGTCGTCAGGAGGAATCGGCTCGCTCACCTGCAGATGTGGCGCGGAGGGTTCCCGGTCAGGCGGGATCCGGTGGCAGGTATACCCTCCCCCGATTCAACCGGCACCTCGGCGGCATTCGAAAACGGCGACGCCCCGACACCGGGCCAGGCCCGAGCAGCCGGGGCGTGATTACTTCACAAACGAAAGGCGGGCGTCTGGTCCAACTTGCAAGCTAAGCTCGGACTACGTTCGAAGCATGGAGGCCCTTGTCGCCCTGCTCGAGCTCGAACTCCACCTCCATCCCCTCGGCCAGCGTCTTGTACCCGTCCATCTGAATCGCGCTGTAGTGGACGAACACGTCTTCGCCGCCCTCGGGCAGCTCAATGAAGCCGTACCCCTTGGCATCATTGAACCACTTCACCTTACCTCGTGCCATCTGACTGGGTCCTCCTGCTCTGCGGTGGGATGTCCTGCGGGGCCGCTGCTTCCCCGTCGGCGCCAATGCTACCGCCCCCGTTCGGCTCCGTCAACGGTTGGGCCCTGAAGACGATAGAGACGCCCGTAGATGAGCGCGTTGGACGTCACTTCCTTCGCGTAGACACGGGTCTCGAGGAACGGGATTCGCTCGACGAAGAGCTCCTCGTCGACGGCTCGCTCCGGGAAATGACGCCACTGGAGGTAGCGATGAGGACCTGCGTTATAGGAGATCAGAGCGGCGGGGGTCGAGCCGTCGAAGCGGCTCAACATCCGCGCGAGGTAAGCGGTGCCCAGCCGCAGATTGGCTTCGGGAACCCCGAGCTGTGCGGAATCGAAGGTCTCGAGGCCGGCATCGTCCGCCATCTCGAGAGCGGTGCGCGGGAGCACCTGCATCAGCCCTACGGCACCGGCCGAGGAAACGACCTCGGCCTCGAAAAGCGACTCCCGCCGGATGAGGCCGGCAACGAGCGCCGCATCCAGCCCGTGCCGCCGCGCCAGCTCCTCGATCGCGGACCGGTATGGCAACGGGTGTACCGCCCGGAGCGCAGCTTCCGTCCATTTGGCACCCTCGCCCCGGTGGGCCCGGAGGCCGAGGCGTATGCCCTGTCGAGCCCAGCCCGCCTCGCTGAGCGCGACGGCGAACGGCAGGAGCTGGCTCCTGGGAATCCCGCCCGAGCGCATTGCCGCCGCCAGCTCTCGCTCGGCCCGGCCGGACCAGCCCAGCGACCTCAGCCGCCGCAGGCGCTCGAGCAGACGTTGCTTCTCGGCTGACAGAGGTTCCAGCGGGCCACCCTCCCTGGTCGCCAGGGCGAACGGATCGAGGCCGAGGCGGCGGGCCCCAAGCTGACCGTAGTAGCTGAGCGGAGAGATCCCGACCGCCTCTCGGTAGAGAGCTCTCGCCGCTGCGGAGTCGCCAGCCGCCTCGACTGAGCGGGCGGTCCAGTAGACGGTAGCGTGGTACCAGGCTCCGCCGGGGTAACGCCGGCGATACCGATCGAAGGTCCGTCTCGCCTGCGCGTAGTCACTTTCGAGGTACGCGAGCATGCCGAGGCGGATGAGAGAGCGTGCAGCCCATCCGGAGCGCGGGAATCGCGTGATCGTCCGCTCGTATGCGGCACGGGCCTCGGCGACCCTGCCGTCGTCCTGGAGGAGATCGGCGAGCAAGTAGGAGGCGAAGGCCGATTCGTTGCCGAACCCGGCGTCGACCGCCCTCCGAAGGGCATCCTCCGCCGCCTCCGGAGAATCCAGCCGCGAGAAGGATCGGCCAGCTAGAAACCAAACCTCGGCCTCTTCCACGTCGGGCGACGCCTGTCCCGTCTCCATCCACGGAGCCAATGTCCACACCACGCCCTGGTAGTCGCGCGCCGCGTACTGCGCGTTCGCCAGCTGCATGCGGAGCTCAGCCGCCTCGCTGCCGAGCGCTCCATCCAGCCCCGCGATCAACAGCGAAACGGCCCGTTGCGCACGGCCCGCCTCGACATCCGCTTCCGCCACGAAGCGGAGCGTTTCCCGTTCCCGGCTCAGCTCCAGCAAAAGCTCTCCCGCGCCGGGATCCCGCCCTTCCTGAACCGCGGCGCGTAGGACGGCGACGGCCGCGGCGCTGTCGCCTGCCACCAGCAAGGCGGGGGCGGTCCAATCCGCTGCCAGGTCCGCCCGAGCCGCGGATGGGAGAGTGCGGGCCAGCCTCACTCCTTCCTCGGCGGCGCCGGCCCGGAAAGCGGCCCGGACGAGCTCGAAGCGAACCGAGTCCTCTGGAATCAACGGGTCGTCATCCAGCCCCGCGGCGAGGCTCTGCGCCAGGGCCCTCTCGCCGGCACGAGCCCGCTGCTGTAAGGCCGAGAGGCGGTACCAGCCGGCGTATCGGGGCTCGATCTCGGCCGCCGCTTCGAACTGATCGGCGGCCTCGGCGTGCCTGGCAACTCGCGACAGGGCGGTAGCGTAGCCGATCCGAAATGCCGCTTGCACATCAGGCGGAGGCGGCGGCTCCGCGATCTCGAGGAGTTCCCGGTACGCTTGGTAGGCGTCGACGGCCTCGCTCAGACGGTCTAGTCCGGCGTAGGCGCGAGCCACCTCCAGCAGACCACCACCCCCATCCGCTTCGTGAAGCCATGGCTGGCCCTGCAATAGGCGCAGGACCTCGCTCCACGCCCGGCCGTCACCGTAGGCACGGGCCGCATAGAGCACGACACGCGGGGTGGCAGCGCCTGACTCTCGGCGAGCCGACAGATACCGGGAGAGGAGGTCGCCGGCCGAGAGGGGAAGCTGAGCCTCGACGAGCCGGCTCGCCGCATCCAGCGCGGCGGCCTCAGAGTCGAACGAGGCAGACGGGGTGGGAAGGCCCGAGCCGTCCTGCACACCCTGTAGGACCACCGCCAGGAGAAGAGCCTTCATGATCAACCGTATACGAAAACCGGCGGCCGAACGAAAGTGCCGGCCGCCGGCTGAAGGGCGCGCTTCAGGCCGCGAGCGCTCGCGGCGAAGCCCTCGTGCCTATGGCGTGTCGTAGGTGATCCTCGCCAGAACGACGCGTCCGAGGAACGGGGTGCCCGGGAACGACTGATAGCTGTTGTCGAAGAGGTTGGTGACGTCCACCTGGACCGACATTCCGCTCAGCGACGGGATGCTGTATCCGAATCCCAGATCCACCGTCGTGTAACCGTCGACCGGGCCGGAGTACGTGCCGGAATTGGCGAAGAAGCCGTCGAGGTAGCGGACGCGAAACTCGCCGAAGAATCCGGTCCCGTAACCCCTGTACCCGACGGCTCCAGAGGTCTTGAACTTCGGAGCATTGAGCGAAACACAGGTCGGAAACAGGGGATTGGCGCCGCACAGGTCGTCGCCGCCTTCGCCCGAGTTGAACATGTCCTTGTTGACCCAGTTCATCCTCATGCCGAAGAACCACTGCGGCTCGAACTGCCACTCGGCCGAGAAGTCGAGCCCGTAGACGTCGAAATCACCGAAATTCTGGTAGGTGAACAGCAGCGAGTTCTCCTGGATCGTCGCCTGCTCGGGAGTGATCACGCCGAGGGGAATGCTGCCGATCTGCTCTCCGATCTGTGCCGCGATGTCGGCGGGCACGCCGAAGCCGGCCACGTACGCCGCGATATCAGCTCCGTTCAGCGTCGTGTTCGGCGTCGCTATCCCGAGCGGGCCGATGAAATCTTGGATCCGCGACCAGTAGAAGGCGAAGTCGAACAGGAACTGCTCCTCGACGAGCCCCTTGTAACCGAACTCGATCGTGTTGGTGATCTGGTTGTCGATCGCCGGGATGTCGTCGATCGCGTCGATGCCCCGGGGATCAGGAATGAACGACAGGCTTCCAGGGTCGAAGAACGCCGTGACGATCCCCACCTGATCCTCCGTCGGGACGGGCAGGCTTCCGAGGAGCGCGCCAAGCGCCGGATCGAGGGCTCCGGCGGCCGCCACCGCGAGTCCCCAAAGGTTCGGGGTGGTCGTAGGAATGAACGTGGCGGGAGACTGGCCAACCAACGGAGCGAACGGGGACTTGAAGTCGGCTCGCCCGTTCGTCCGGCTGAAGGTAAAGCCCTCGTCCGTCGTTCCCTGCGTGTTCAGCGGATAGGCGATGCCCGGAGCGATCGGGAGCACGCGGGCGAGGAGGTCCAGGAACAGGTTGTTCGTCGTCGGCGAAGAGAAGGCACGGTTGTAGGTGACCCTCAGGTTCTGCTCGGGCGTCGGTTTGAACATGAACGCCGCCCGCGGCGACCACACGACCGGCTTCACGACCGAGTTGTAGTCGGCCCTTAGGGCAAGAACGAGGTCGAACTTCTGGCTGAGCGCCGTCTGGGACTGAACAAACGCGCCGACCTCCGTGATGTTGTCGTTGTCCTCGTTCTGGCCGTTGATCGTGCCGTCGGTCTTGGGTGTGGTCTTGAGGAGGTCCGCCCCGTACGTGAAGGTCTGCCGGTCGCCGAGGAAGCTGGTGTTCTGGAGCTGGGTCGCGAAGACGTTCGACTTGTCGACGATCGCCTGCCCGGATTGAAGCAGATAGGTGTCGCCTGCGTTGCTCTTGTTGAAGTAGACGTTGGCGAACAGTCCTTTCCAGTGCACGCGCGTCTGGAAGTAATCGTAGCTCCAGTCCTGCACCTGACCGGCTCCAATGCCGGTGAGGTCGATGCTCGTTCCCGAGGTCGTATGCCCGTAGGAGAAGATGACGTCCGTATCGTCGCTCGGCCGCCAATCCGCCCTCACGTCCACGCTCCAGTTGTTCAGCGTCGAATCCCTCACCCCGACTCGGTTGAGATCCTCCGGTGTGACCGTGGGCGGGAAGGCGAGGCACGCCTGCGCAACGCCGCCGAGGCAGGCCTGGGCTGCCTGCTGAAGCCCGACCTCCTCGGGATCGATGAAGACGAAGTCGGTGCCGTTGAGGAACTGCCCGGAGACCTTGATCCCGAACTTGTCGCTGGCCTTGAAGGCGAGGCGTCCCTGTGTCTGGAACAAACCCTTCGTGTTGTCCGGCACGGCCACGGGTCCGATTCCGGAGCCTTGCTGCTTTCGCGCTCCACCGGCGACCGAGAGCACGATACCGGGATCATCGATCGGCGAGGTGGTGATCTGGTGAATTACGCCGTTCGCCGTGTTCGGCCCGTAGACGGCCGAGCCGGGACCCAGCACAACCTCGATCCGCCCGATGTCGGTAGGCACGGTCGGGTTCAAGTGAGAGATGTTCGCTCTGAGCGATGGCACCCGGGCGATCCGGTAGTCCGTCAGGAACATGACGGCGCCGGAGAAGATGTTGTTGAATCCCCTGGTCACGAAGTAGTTGCCCTGGAGGCCGGTCGTGATGACGTCCACCCCGCTCACGTTCTGAATGAAGTCGGTGGTGCTGAGCGAGGTCTGGGACTTGATCTGTATCTGGTCCACGACGTGAACGGAGGCCGGGGCTTCGAGTAGCTGCTCCTCTACGCCGCGCTGCACGGTCGCGGTGATCGGGTTCATGTTGAACATCTGTTCTTGGAGCCCGATCGACAGACCCGTCGCTTGGCCGGCCGTTACGACGACCCCTGGCTCCGTGTGGGTTCGCCAGCCGGCGGTCGTGAATCGCACGGTGTACGTTCCCGGCGGGATTCCCGTGATCCGAAAGGTCCCGCTCTCGCTCGAGAAGCTTCCGGTCACCACCGTGCCATCCGCGCCGAGCACCGTGATCTCCACGGCCGCGACCCCGGTTCCCGTGTCCCCATCACTGACCGTGCCGGTGATGGCACCGTCCTGAGCCAGAATCGGCGCAGGGGTCAGGAAGAGGAGTAACAGAAGCGGACTGAGGCTCGGCAGGAGCTTGAAGGGAAACCGCCGGTGCAGCAGGGATCGGCGGTGCGAACGACAGTTACGCGCGCGTACAGTGTCCATCGCGGGCCTCGCTCCTGGCGTGGAAGACTGTCGGTTGGCGTCGGATCCGCTTACGGCTCCGCAGCGCGCCTGAGAGCGGGCTGGGGGACCGGCCGCGGCAGACCGGTAAACCTAAGCAGCTAGCGAGGATTCAGCCAACACAGGCGGGGGCCAGAAAGAAAAAGCCCGGCCGAAGCCGGGCTTTCGCCAAGACGGTCGCTGGGTGCCGTTGCCTCGCGAGGCTCCGGCAGAGCTGTGCTCAGGATGCGGCGCGCGCCGACTCCTGCTCGTGGAGCGCGTCGATCATCTTCTGGGCGCTCTCTTCCATGTCGATGACGAGCCGATCCACCCGCGTCACGAAGTAGTTGTGCGCGATGTTGATCGGGATGGCGATTGCCAGACCGGTAGCCGTCGTGATGAGGGCGACCTTGATGCCGCCGGCCACGAGCGTCGCCTCGACCTCTCCCGCGATCTCGATCGCCTGGAAGGCCTGGATCATTCCGATCACGGTTCCGAGGAAGCCGAGCAGCGGCGCGACGTTCGAGAGCGTCGCCAGCCATACCAGGCCCTTCTCGAGCTCGGCGATCTGGATCGCGCCCGCGTTCTCGATCGCCTGGATGACGCGCTCTGTTCCCTCTTCGTGCCGACGGAGACCCGCCTCGAGGATCGCCGCGGCGGGCGCCTTGGAGTCCTCGCATCGGGCGAGCGCCTCACGAAGTCGACCATGAGCGATCAGTTCGTCCACGTCCGCGAGCAGGCCGCGGGTGCGGGAGGACTTGACCTGGAGATCGTAGAACTTCCAGACGATGATGAGCGCGCCGATGCCCATGCATATGCCGAGCGGCCACATCATGAATCCACCAGCCGCCCAGATCTCGCCGAGATTGAACTCCTGTCCTTCGCCCAGTCGGGGAGTGGCCTCCTGCAAGAGCCACGAGGTTGTCGCGATAAAGCTGTTCAAGATCACCTCCAACTGCCTTGGCTATGGCGCGCCATAGCGGGCATTGCGACGCGCTTAGAGACAGGCCGCGCAAGCTAAGAGAGCCTCGTCGAGGCTGTCAAGCAGGCGGCAGCTCACACCTTGGGGCAGCGCACCAGACGTTCCCCACCGCGCTCCTCGAGCTCCGGCAACGCAGACGCACAGGAATCGTCCTTCGCCGGGTGGCCGCAGCGGGCGTAGTACGGACAGGCGGTCGAAGCGGCCTCTAGAGCCAGAGACCTCTCGCCGGCGCTCCCCGCCTCGAGGCGCGATTCCGCTTTTCTGCCTCCTGGCGACGGCCGAGGGCGCGGCACCGCGGCGAGCAGGGCCGCCGTGTACGGGTGGAGAGGGGACTCGTACAACCGATCGGCATCGGCCACCTCCACGATCCTCCCAGCGTACATCACGGCAACCCGATCGGCGATCTGCCGGACGACACCGAGGTCGTGAGCGATCAACAGATAGGAGAGGCCGAGCCGTGCCTGCAGATCGACGAGCAGGTTCAACACCTGCGCCTGGATCGAAACGTCCAGGGCAGAGACGGGCTCATCCGCCACGATGATCTCGGGCTCGACCGCCAGCGCCCGCGCGATGCCGATTCTCTGACGCTGTCCGCCCGAAAACTCGTGCGGGTACCGGCCGACGGCGTCGGGAGCGAGGCCGACCAGTCCCAGCAGCTCCTCGATCCTGCTCCGCCGGCCCTCGCCTTCGGCTAGCCCGTGCACCGAAAGCACCTCGCCGAGGACAGCGCCGACCGTCATCCTCGGGTTGAGAGACCCGAACGGATCCTGGAATACGAGTTGGACGCTTCGGCGGAACTCGAGCCGCTCCGCCGCCGACATCCCTCGCAGGGGATCACCTCGGTAGCGCACCTCTCCCGCCGTCGGGAGCTCCAAGTCGAGGAGCAGTCTGGCCGTGGTGCTCTTTCCGCATCCCGATTCTCCCACCAGGGCCAGCGTCTCCCCTTGTCTGACCGAGAGAGAGACGTCCTGAACCGCCCGGACTCGAAGATCCGCCGGGAGCAGCTGCCGGCCGCGGCCGGGCCGGTCGGCACCGAGGCCGGTGGGGAACGGGTAGTGCATCGTCAGCCGCTTGGCCTCCAGGAGCACGGCAGGCCTCACGGTTCTTCGCCCGCGGAAGCGGACCGCTTGCCGGTTCGACCGCCAGTCGGCTCGAACCCGGGGCCGGTGCGGCGCTGCGGCTCGACCGCCAGCCAACAGCGGGCCCGATGTTCGGAGCTTCCCCTCGCGGCCACGGCCAGGTCAGGCTCTTCAAGGCACCGCTGCCAGGCGTACGGACAGCGCGGCCTGAAACGGCAGCCATCCGGCCACGCCGCGGCGTGCGGGACGCTACCCGGGATCTCGGCAAGGCGGTCGCGTCTGACTTTCGGGTCGGGCACGGCCTGGAGGAGCCCTTCCGAATACGGATGCGCCGGTGAGTCGTACAGCTCCTCGACCGGGGCCGCCTCGACGATGCGGCCCCCGTACATCACGAGCACCCGATCGGCAACCTGCGCCACGACGCCGAGATCGTGCGTGATGAGGAGAACGGCGGTGCCCAGCTCGTCCTGCAGGGAGGAAAGCAGGTCGAGGATCTGTCCCTGGACGGTCACATCGAGCGCGGTCGTCGGCTCGTCTGCGATGAGCAGGGCCGGCCGTGTGGATAGCGCCATGGCGATCATCACGCGCTGCCTCATGCCGCCTGACAGTTGGTGTGGATAGTACCGATATCGCCGCTCCGGATCCGTGATCCCGACGCGGGCCAGCCAGTCGATCGCCTCTCGCATCGCCGCGGCCGACCGGCCTCTGCGATCTCCAGACTCCTCGCCCTGATGAGCGAGAATCGCCTCCTTCACCTGATCGCCCACCGTGAGCACCGGATTGAGGCTGGTCATCGGCTCCTGGAAGATCATCGAGATCTCGCCGCCGCGGACCTGGCGCAGGCGGGCTTCCCCGGCCGACGTCAGCTCCTCACCCCGGAGCCTGACGCTCGAGCCTTCCAGAACGTGTCCGGGAGGTTGCGGAACCAGGCCGAGAAGCGAGAGCGCCGTCACCGACTTGCCGCAGCCCGACTCTCCGACGAGAGCCACGGTCTCCCCCTCGTTCACGCGAAACGACACACCATCGACGGCCTGAGCCTCACCGAGATCCGTCTCGAAGTGCGTTCGCAGGTCCGCAACCTCCAGCAGCGCCGCGGTCATGTCGTTCTTCTCGGATCGAGCGCATCGCGCAGGCCGTCGCCGACCAGGTTGAAGGCCATCACCGTGAAGACGATGGCCAGCCCGGGGAAGGTGGTGATCCACCAGGCATCCAGCATGGAGTCGCGTCCCGAAGCCACCATGTTGCCCCAGCTCGCCGTCGGCGGTTGGACGCCGAGCCCGAGGAAGCTGAGCGCCGCCTCCGCCAGAATGGTGTTTCCGATCCCCAGCGTGGCGGCAACGATTACCGGAGTCAGGACGTTGGGCAGGATGTGGCGAAGAAGGATGCGGAAACGCCCGAACCCGAGAACGCGCGCCGCCGTGACGAACTCCATCTCCTTCACCGAAAGGACCTGCCCCCGGACGATTCGAGAGGTGCCCATCCACCCGGTGAGACCGAGCACGAGAGTGACGAGTGCGATCGATGGCTCGAAGAGAGCGACCAGGGTGATGAGCAAAACGAGACGTGGAAAGCTGAGCAGCAGGTCGACACTCCGCATGAGCAGCGAATCGAGCCGGCCGCCGAAGAAACCGGCCAGCGCCCCGATGGCCGTGCCGACGGTAATCGCGATCGCCACGGCCAGGAATCCGATCGACAGGCTGATCCGAGCGCCATGCAGGACGCGGCTGAAGACGTCGCGACCAAACCGATCCGTGCCCATCGGGTGGTTGATCGAAGGGGCCAGATAGCGCGTGGCCACGATGTCGGCTTGTGCGTCCGGATCGTGGCGGGCGACCGCGGGGGCCAGTAGCGCGGTCAGCGTGAGTATGCCTATGAGGAGCAGACCCAACATCGCCTGTCGGTGCCGGGTGAAACCCCGCCACGTATCCCGCCGCGAGCTCATCTGGCTGTTTCCGACGCGCGTATGCGCGGATCCACGACGGCGTACAGCAGATCCGCGAGCAGGTTCGCGACGACGACGAGAGCGCCGAAGATGAAGCTCGCGGCCATGACGACCGGGTAGTCGCGTGCGAGGATGGCGTTGTACAGGGCCCTGCCCATCCCCGGCCAGGAGAAGACCACCTCGATCACCACCGAGCCCCCGAAGAGCACGGGGAGGTAGAGTCCCAGAAGGCTCACGATCGGGATCAGCGCGTTACGAACCGCGTGCTTGAGGATGACCTGTCTTTCGCTGAGCCCCTTGGCCCGGGCCGTGCGAACGTAGTCCTGGCTGATCACCTCCAGCATCGAGCCCCGCATGTACCGGGCGACCCCCGCGGCCGAAGCGATCCCGAGCGCGAAGGACGGAAGCACGAGGTGCCGGACTCGGTCCACCAAACGCTGTAGGGGACCCATGAACTCGTAGTCGATCGAGGTCACGCCGGAGATCGGCAGCCGGAGAGCCTCCGGCATGGCGGGGGAAGAGAAGGCCAGGATCAGCATCAGGCCGAGCCAGAAGCCGGGCATCGAGTACACGAACAGGGAAACGAAGGTGATGATGTTGTCGCTCGCGGAGTACTGACGGACCGCTTGCACCGTACCCACCGCGCAGCCGACCGCGAAGATCAGCAACAGCGAGACGACGCTCAGATAGAGCGTGTTGGGGAGTGCATCTCGTAGCACATCGGAGACGGGTCGGTGTTGGCTGAAGCTGTACCCGAAGTCCCCCGTAAAGAACGAGCGCAACCATTTCAGGTACTGCTCGTGGAGGGGTCGATCCAGGCCGAGGTTCTCCCGCATGCGGTCGATGATCTCGGGACTGACGTTCGGGTTGAAGTACGCGGTGGCCGGATCGCCGGGCGCCAGATGAAGCAGAAGGAAGATCAGGGTGACGATCCCGAGTAGGATCGGCACCGCTTCGACCACCCGCCGTAGGGCGTAACGAATCAAGGTCGGAAAAGCCACCATGACCGAACATCCGCGAGCTCTCCGCGGAAGTCCGGTTCCGCTCCCTGAAGACGGTCGCGCAGCGCGTCGGCGCGCTTCTCGACGTACAGGAACGTGAATGGTTGGTCGGCAGCGATCATCTCGCCGTATCGCCGCAACAGCACGGCTTGGACGGCCCGATCAGTCGCGCGGGGGATCGAGTCGAGGACCGGATCCAACTCCGGGTTGCAGTAGGAAGTGAATTGAAGCGGCCTGCCGATCCGATCGCAGGCCCACTGGTCGCGCTCGTCGAGGACGAGGCCCTGCGACCAGCTGAGCAGGAAGGCGTCGAACCGGCGCTCCGGGCTGGTCACGTCGGCAATAAGCGTTTGGTGCTCAACGATCCGCGGCCGAGCGTCGACCCCGATCTCCGCCAGGTAGTGCTGCACGAGCTCGGCGATCGAGCCCCTTTCGCGGCTCTCGTTAGTCGAGATCTCGAAGCTGAAGACACGCCCGTCCTTCTCTCGGATTCCATCCTCATCGGAGTCGGTCCAGCCCGCGAGCTCAAGCAGAGCCGCGGCCGAATCCGGTGAGTGCGGGAGCGGCTGCCAGGCCGAGTCGTACGCCCAGTGCCAGGACCCGATCGGACCGACCGCGGGCGTCCCGAGCCCGTGACGCACCACATCCACGATCTCCTGCCGGTCGATTGCGATCGTGAGCGCGCGGCGCACGATTGGGTCGGCGAAGAAGGCCCGCTGAGAGTTCCACGCGATGAACGAGTAGTTGGGAAACGGGTAGGCCGCGAGCCTCAGATCCGGGTCCTCCAACACCTCGTCCGCGAACTCGGGGGCGAGGCGGACATACATGTCGACGCCGCCGCTGCGCAGCTCGGCAAACAGGGTGGTCTCGTTCGGGATGACCCGGTATGCCAGCCGATCCACGTATGGTCGTCCGCCCAGCTCGGCTGGAAACGCCGGGTTCGCCTCGAAGATCCAGCGATCTCCGGGGAGGTGCTCCGCGAAGCGGAACGGGCCGTTTCCAACCGGCTCGCTCGTCCCGAAGGGGTGGGTCGCGAGGTCCTCGGGCGCCGTATCCTCCAGGATGTGCCGAGGCATGATCGGGAGGGCCGCCCAACCGTGCAGGTAATCCGCGTGTGGACGAAGCGTGAGGCGGATCGAATGGGGGCCGAGCACTTCGGCCATCTCCCAATTGTCGAAGCTGGACCGATTGGGGAAAGGCACCGCCGGATCCTTCACCCGATTGAAGGTAAAGGCGACGTCGTGAGCCGTCGTCGGCTCGCCGTCGTGCCAGCGAACGTCGGTACGAAGCTCGAATACTATCTCGTTGCTGTCGGGACTGACCTCCCAGGAGCGCGCCAGGTAGGGCCGCGGCTCCAGGTCTGCGTCGTAGCGGAGCAGCGTCATGAAGAGAACGTTCGCCTGCACCTGATCGGTCATGTAGTCGCGAGAGAGGAATCCGTTCATCGTCTGAATCTCCCCCAAACCACCGACCACGACGGTGCCGCCGTACCTGTCAGCCTCGGAGATCGTCGCCGGATCCGGCCCTTCAACCTCGGGCTGAGCATCCTCGCAGCCGAAGAACGCCAGGCCGAGCAGGGCCAGGACCCTCATCCTCGCACGTGGCCTCACGGCGACTCCTTCCCTTCTTCAGCCGACCAGCGCCAGGCAGGCAGCGTTACGAGCTCGCCGCGGGCGTCCATTCGCACGCTCTCGAGGTCCGTGCTCACCCCGGCCAGCTCATCGTTCCAGAAAAGAAACGTGATCGGCTGGTCCCGCTGTAGGATCCGGGTGAGCTCCGTCCACAC
The DNA here is from genome assembly GCA_039589875.1 of Gemmatimonadota bacterium. Lineage (GTDB taxonomy): Bacteria > Gemmatimonadota > Gemmatimonadetes > Palauibacterales > Palauibacteraceae. Next base: position 4,548 of record JBDHGL010000007.1, on the reverse strand, counting down.
CGTGCGGGCCTCTCTTTCGTCCACGAGCGTCACACCGAGATCCATGAGACTGTCCGCCACCGGATCGGCGTACGAGCTCCGGTTCGCGCTCAAATCCCGGGCCGCCTGCGAGCTGTGGAACAGCGGCCTCGGGTCGACACGGAAGTTGTCGAGGACCCAGTTCGTGAGGACAGCGTCGAAGTCGCGTGCTCTATGTCTCCCCAGCACCGTCTGCCACTCGAGCAGTTGAGGCTCGACAGCGACGCCGACTCGTGCGAGCTGCGCCTGTACGATCTGGGCTACATCTCCCAGCACGGGACTCGTTCCGACGGTCAGTAGAGTGAACTCGAGCCGGCGACCCTCCCGCTCTCGGACACCGTCCCCGTCGGAGTCGCGCCAGCCCAACCGTTCCAGGAGGGCGGTGGCCGAGTCGGGATCAAACGGGAGAGCCTTCATGTCCGGCGCCAGAGGGTGCCACGCTGGGATGGGGCCCACGGCCAGCTCGCCCCGACCGCCGAGAACGGCCTCCAGGAGCTCCTCCCGGTCGAGCGCCAGAGCCAGAGCCTGGCGGACTTCGGCCCGGAGGAGTGGCTCGCGGCGCGTATTCCATCCGAGATAGGTGAACATGCGCCATGGAAAGGCGATCAGCCGTGCGCCGGGCGCTCCCTCCACCCGCTCCACCTCCGAGGGTCCCAGGGGGCCGTAAACGTCGACATCGCCTCTGACGAACTCGGCGAGCAGCGTGGTGCGCTCCGGTACGATTCGGTAGAGGACGCGCTCGATTGCAGGAGGACCGCCGAGCGCAGGCGGGAACTCCGGATTGGCTTCGAAGACGAGCTGCTCGCCGGCCTGCCAGCGGATGAACCGATACGGTCCGCTGCCCACGGGCGAACGGCCGAACGAATGTCGGCTCATCTCTTCGGGCGCCACATCTTCGAGCACATGGCGCGGAACCGGTGGCCAGAAGAAGCTCTCGAGCGGCTGTGCTCCCCCACCCGCCAGGTCAAACCGAATACGCCGCTCGTCCAGCACCTCGGCAGCGGAGACGTCCGCCAGATAGACGGCTCCGAGGGGGGAGCCGGCGGCCTCCTGCTTGGCCATGTCGAACGTGAACTTCACGTCGTGCACGGTCACCGCTGCGCCGTCGTGCCACCGGACGTCGTCCCGCAGGGTGAACACCACGTGGTCCGGCTCGAGCTCCCACGACTCGGCCAGCCACGGCTGCACTCTGTAGGTCGAGTCGTAGGTGATCAGCGGTGTGTAGAGGAGGTTGTAGATCAGGTCGTTGGCGTTTTGGTCCGTGCTGACCAGCGGATTCAGCGTCTGGAGCTCGGCCGAATAGCCCAAGATGAGAGGCGGGGCTCCGTCTCGCGGATCTCCGCCCCCGCAGGCGACCGATCCGGCCAGGAGGAGCACGAGGAGCGCCGCATCACTCAGGCCTTTCCGCACGACGCCAAAGTAGGTCGGCGACCGCACGCCCGGTACCCGGAGCGGAGACCCTTCAGCGGCGCCACGTCCAGTCGGGATCACCGTACCGTGTCTGCAGACGCTCCGCGGCTCGTAGCTCCCCGGCGGTCGGCTCGTCCGGCTCGAGGCTGACCTCGAACTCCTCCCCGAACCCCGCCGCAAGCGCTTCGAGCATCCGGCCGGTCGGCGGGACTCGGCCGAGTAAGGCGTGCAGCGAACAGGCACCGGACTGGGATGGAAGATCTCCAGTCGATTGGGTGCGCAGCTCATCCACGACGGGCTGATCGTCGTGCAGAAGGATGGAGCCGTGCTGGAGGAGCGCTCCATCCGCGCGCCATTGGGCGCTGCCGACCAGCTTGCGGCCTCCACTCGTCAGCTCTCCTGGAAGCGGATCCCGGAAGCAGGCCCGGGCTATCGGTGGAGGCGCGGGCGGGTTCTTGGAGCCTCTCCCCCTGCGAGTCACTGCCGTATCCAGCGGGACGCCAAGCTCGGCGAGGCCGCGTCCGAGAGCGCGGTTGATCCGCCCGTAGCCCTCCCTGAGCCCGCCCCAAAGGTCATCTGGTGCTGTCACGCAGTAGGTGATCTCGCGGTCGTGAAGCACCGCACGCCCGCCGGTAGGCCGGCGTACGCAGTCGATCCCCCGCTCTCGAGCCCGGTCCGGATCGTAGCGGCCGCGGGCCACCTGGTTCCGGCCGAAGGAGAGGCAGGGAGGATTCCAGGCGTAGAAGCGGAGGGTGACCGATCCGAGGCGAGCGCCGTCCAGGAGCGCTTCATCCAGCGCCATGTTCCATGACCCCAGGGCGGGCTGGCTGCTCAGAAAGCGAAACACGTAGGACATTCAGCTGCTGTGGTGTCGAGGCGGGCCCGATCTCAATCGGCGTCAGCGAAGCTCCAGCGGACGTCCAGCTGCCTGCCGGCACGGCCCTCGTCCATCCGCCGCACGGGCGTCTGGTGGGGAGCGGTCGTCACGAGCTCGGGCTCGTCATCCGCCTCGTCGGCGATCGAGAGCAGCGCATCCGCGTACCGATCCAGCTCCTCCTTGGTCTCCGTCTCTGTCGGCTCCGTCATCAGCGCTTCCGGGACGATCAGCGGGAAGTAAACCGTCGGAGCATGAAAACCGTAGTCGAGAAGTCGCTTCGCCACGTCCAGGGTCTTCACGCCGGTCGCCTTTTTCAGCTCGGCGCCGCTGTACACCGACTCGTGCATGCCACGGCCGTATGGCAACGGGAAGCGACGCTCCAGCAGCGCGCTTAGGTACGCGTTGTTCAGAACCGCCGCCTCAGCCATCGCTCGAAGCCCTTCCCGGCCGAGCATGCGAATGAACGTATAGGCCCGGACGAGCACGCCGAAGTTACCGTAGAACCCGTGGATCCTTCCAATCGACTGCGGGCGATCCCAGTCCAGCGCGTAGCCCTCTCCAGCCGCGATCACCTGCGGCAGCGGAAGGAACGGCTCGAGGTGGGACCTGACAGCGACCGGCCCCGCGCCCGGACCACCGCCGCCGTGCGGAGTGCTGAACGTCTTGTGGAGGTTGAAGTGGACGATGTCGTAACCCATGGCACCCGGCCGCGCGATGCCGGTGAGCGCATTCAGGTTCGCGCCATCCATGTACATGAGGCCGCCGGCTTCGTGGATTAGATCGCTGATCTCCAGGATGGCCGACTCGAACACACCGAGCGTGTTGGGGTTCGTGAGCATTAGGCCCGCCACTCGATCGTCGAGCGCCTCACGCAGCGCGCGAACGGAGAGCCTGCCCGCCTCGTTGGACTTCAGCTCTACGACCTCGAACCCGGCGAGCGCCACGGTCGCGGGGTTCGTGCCATGCGCCGAGTCCGGAATCAAGATGCGGCGTCGCTCATCATCGCCGCGTGACCGGTGGTAGGCCCGCATCAGGAGCACACCCGTGAGCTCTCCCTGCGCTCCGGCGGCCGGCTGGAGGCTGACCGCATCCATGCCGGCGACCTCCGCGAGCATCTCCCCGAGCTCGTGCATCAAGCGGAGAGCGCCCTGCGCTGCCGCGGCGGGCGTGAACGGGTGGAGGTCGGCGAAGCCGGGTAGCCTGGCCACCTGCTCGTTCACCTTCGGGTTGTACTTCATCGTGCACGAGCCGAGCGGGTAGAGAGCCCGATCGACGTGGTGGTTCTTGAGCGAGATCTCCGTGTAGTGTCGCACCGCGGCGTGCTCCGGGACCTCCGGCAGACGGGGCGCCGCTGAGCGCAAATGCTCGGCCGGAATCAGCTCATCGAGAGGCCGCGTCGGGACATCCGGCTTCGGCACGGCCGTTCCCGAGCGCCCCCTCCGGGACCGCTCGAAGATCGTCGGCGTGATCTCGCCCAGGAACGGGAACGGTGTGTCGCTCATAGCTCGAGCGATCCTCCCGGAGCCAGCACAACGACGTCGGCCGCCTCACCCACCAGCTGCCGGAATTGCTCCGGATCCTGGGCCACCAGCTCCCAGGTGTCGTAATGGATCGGTATCACCGTCGATGGCTCGATCATCTCGACGGCCCGTGCCGCGTCCTCCGGACCCATCGTGAAGTTGTCGCCGATCGGAAGAAGCGCGGTGTCGACCTGTCCGCGCAGCAGGTTCATCTCCATCGTGAGCGCGGTGTCTCCGGCGTGGTAGACCCGGTGGCCATCCAGGGAGAGGAGTATCCCCGCCGGACACGTCGTGTATCCCTCGCCACCCTCGCCTCCGACCATCCCCCCGTGCAGCGCGGCCGTGAGCTTCACCCGCCCGAACGGGAAGTCCCATCCGCCGCCGATGTGCATCAGGTGGCCGTTCTGCACGCCCTGCCTTTCCTGCGCGTAGCTCACCAGCTCGTACGTCGAGATCAGGGTGGCCTCGGTCCGCCGGAGGATCTCCCAGGCATCGGCCACGTGGTCCATGTGCCCGTGCGTCAACAGCAGGTAGTCCAGTCGATCGAAGTGCTCCGGGCCCACGTCGGCGAGCGGGTTCTCGGAGAGGAACGGATCGATAAGCAGCCGCGTGCCGTCCTCGCCGACCAGCTCGACGCATGCGTGCCCGTGGAAGATCAGTTTTGCCATTATCCGCCTGCCAGAACGTCGACCAGAAGGTCGATCTCGTCTCGATTTCGCTTCT
>JBDHGL010000006.1:0-95615 GCA_039589875.1 Gemmatimonadota bacterium | reverse complement strand
AAGGTGCCTAAAGGCCCGCAGGAGACTACTGCGTTGATAGGCGGCAGGTGTAAGGCGTGCGAGCGCTTCAGCCGAGCCGTACTAATAGGCCGTGAGGCTTGATCCCCTTCCTCTTTTTCAGGAAGGTTCAGACTCCCGCATCTCGCGCCCCATGCGCGCGACATCCGTTCGCTCACCCTGGTGATTTGAAGTCTGCCGGCTCCTGTCGGTGGACTATAGAATTGCCGGCAGTTATAGCGAGGGGGATACACCTGGTCCCATCCCGAACCCAGCAGTTAAGCCCCTCTGCGCCGATGGTACTCGGGCGTGAAGCCCAGGGAGAGTAGGTCGCTGCCGGCTTGAGCTCGAAGGCCCGTCCGGATCTGATCCGGGCGGGCCTTTGGCAATTCGGCTGGCGAAGAGTAAGCTACCGGCGAGGACGGTTCGGTCCTCGGCGACATGGAAAAACGGCAACCCAACTACACGGGGTGAGCATGATGTCACTTATCAAGGTTCGTCGCGCTTTTCTGACCGCGGCGTTGGTTACGCTCGGGGTATTCTCGCTCGTTGCGGTTGCGGCGGCCTGCGGACCCGAGCCGGGGGCAGCCTCCCAGCAGGCGGCGGCCGGCGAGGAGCCCGCTGCGGACGCGGACGGTCAGCCGGACGAGTCGGAGGGGACCGGTGGAGACGATCAGCAGCAGCAGGAGCCCGAGCAGGAAGAGCCTGAGGCGGCGCCGGTCCGCCAGCCCGGCGCGGACGTTCAGCAGACGATCGCCCGGTTCAAGGAGGCGGACCCGGGAATCTCCAAGTTCTTCGACAATGCCGCCGGCTACGTGGTGTACCCGAACATCGGGAAGGCTGGACTGGGCATCGGTGGGGCGCACGGCAACGGCGAGGTGATCGCCAAGGATGCCGGCGCGATCGGCAAGTCTTCCATCACGCAGGTCACGGTCGGCGTTCAGATCGGCGGGCAGGAGTACAGCGAGATCATCTTCTTCGAGACCGATCTGGATCTCGACCGGTTCAAGGCCGGCAACCTCGAGCTGGCCGCGCAGGTCTCCGCGGTGGCGATCACGGCTGGTGCGGCGGATGGCGCGAACTACAAGGACGGGGTGGCGGTCTTTACCCGAACGAAGAGCGGGATGATGGGGGAGGCCTCGGTAGGCGGTCAGAAGCTCTCCTACGAAGCGTACTGACATCGAGCTGATCGCTAGAAGCGTCTAGGCAGCCCCCAGAAGACGCCGGACGGCCGCTCCGGGATCTGCGGCCCGCACGACGGCGGAGAGCACTGCCAGGCCCGCGCCCGTCGCGGCCACCTCGGCGGCGTTCTCCGTCGTGATCCCGCCGATTCCGAGCGCCGGAAGTCCGCCTGCCTCCATCACTTCGGCGAGCCGCGCGGCTCCGATCGCCTCGTGTTCCAGACCCTCCTTGCTGAGCGTGCCGAACACCGCCCCGATACCCAGGTAGCTGGCGCCGTCCGCCGCGGCATTCCTCGCCTGAGCGTCGTCGTCGGTCGAGTAGCCGATCAGCATACCTGGAGGGGCAATCCTCCGCGCAGCGGCCACCGGCAGGTCCCCCGGACCCAGATGAACGCCGTCCGCGTCGAGGGCCAGAGCCACATCGACCCGGTCGTTTACGATGAACAGTGCCCTATGGCTTCGGATCGTCGGCCTCAGCTCGAGTCCCTGGCGGTACAGCTCGCGCGTCGATGCCGTTTTGTCGCGCAGTTGGATTGCGGTGGCGCCGGCGGACAGGCACTCCTCGACGATCTCCTTGAGGGTCCCCCGCTCCTGCGGTTCCGTCAGCACCATGAGCGCCAATCGCCGCTGGAGTTCCAGCGGTGCACTCGCGATCATGCCGGCCCCGGTCTCACGGTCTACCCACCCGCGCCGCGCGAAGCGGCGTCTCTCTCCCGCCGGATCCGGTTCTTCGCGTTGATGTGCTCCCGCTCGGTGCGCGTGAACTCGTGCGAGCCGTCCGGCCGGGCGACGAAGAACAGGTAGGGCACGTCAGAGGGCTGCAGCGTTGCCCGCAACGCGGCTTCTCCGGGAGAGGCGATCGGACCGGGGGGCAAGCCGGCATGCGTGTAGGTGTTGTACGGGTTGTCAGCCACTCGATCGATGTCGCTGTACAGAAGACGGGCGCGAACGGAATCGAGTGCGAACTGGACCGTCGGGTCCGCCTGGAGGAGCATGCCGATCTCCAGCCGGTTCAGGTACACGCCGGCGATCACCGGACGCTCGTCCGCTACCTGCGCTTCCTTCTCCACGATGCTGGCGAGCGTGACCAGCTCCTGCTCGCTCAGGCCGAGTGAATCCAGACGGGCCCGCTCGGCCGGACCCCAGAACTCGCGGTAGCGTGTGGTCATCGCCAGCAGAATCCGATCCGGCGGGGTCCGCTCTGCGAACTGATAGGTGTCCGGGAATAGGTAGCCTTCCAGAGTCGGTCCTGGGACGCCGATCCGGGCGATGAAGGCGCTGTCACGGGCGAGACCCAGCACGGAGTCGGGCGAGACCTCCGCGAGTTTGGCGATCCGTGGGGCGATCTCCCGCAGCTGGAAGCCCTCGGGAATGGTGACCGGGAAGGTCACCACCTCTCCGCGCTCGAGCATGCCGAGGATGTCCGCCCAGTTTGCCCCGGCCGGGAAGCGGTAGAGCCCGGCCTTCAGGGAGCCGGCAGACCCCTTCAGGCGGGCATAGAGGGCGAACCCGGTCGGAAAGCCCACCAGGTTCGCTTCCTCCAGGGTGGACGCGATCTGGCGCGCTGCCGCGCCTTCGGGGATGCGGACCTCGACCAGGCCTTCAGCCGCCGGATCCCCGCAGGCTGTTGCGAGGCTTCCCAGCCCGATCGCCGATGCCACCAGAAGGTTGCGTGGTCCCGGATTGGCCACCCGACCCCTCACTCTGTTTCTTCCCGCCCGCTCTCGAGCGCGTCCATGTAGCTCCGTAGCAGGTGAGCCGCGGCGAGCATGTCCTCCTCGCCCGGTCGGACGCGCTTTCGCTTCCGCCCCGACTCCGCCAGGCTGCGTCGGGCTCGAGCGCTGGTCAGTCTCTCATCCCACTCGACGATCGGTACCCCCGTGGCCCTGCCGAGCTGCCGACCGAACTCACGCGCCTCGAGGGCCATCTCACCCTCGCTCCCATCCATGTGCACGGGAATGCCGACGACGATCGCTGCCGGAGACAGCTCGAGCACCAGGTCGACGAGGAGCCTCGGAGGCCGGGCGCTCTCGGTCTGTACGGCAGTGTGAGGTGAGGCGATGGTTCGCGTCGGGTCGGAGACGGCGACGCCGATCGTTCGTCGACCGTAGTCGATGGCGAGGAGGCGGCCCTCGGTGGTACTCAGATTCCCTTGATCGCGTTCTCGATCGGCTCGCCGGAACGCAGCTTCTCGTGGATGCTTTCCAGGCGCTCCTGGGCTCCGAGCAGGAACCAGCAGCCATGTGAGCCGTCCGCCCGGCACTCGATCTCGAGCACGGCGATCGACTGGTCGGCGGCTCGACTGAGCAGGCCGCCCAGGAGTCCCGTGCCCAGGTGACAGCCGGCACTCTGGCGCGTACCGATCTCTTCGCTGCCTGCCTCAGGGAAAGACACCAGGCACACGGCCGCCAGACCCTCATCCACCTGCTCGTAGCGCAGGGGACCGAACCCGAGCTCCTGGAGCTTCTGGCCAACCGCGGCCCAGAACTCCTCGGGATCCAGCTCTTCGACGCTCCGGTCCGGCGCGAGCGAATCGTAGAGGCTCAAACCAAAGCCCCGACCTGCCTCGCGGAGCGCAGCGATGCCGAACTCTCCGGCCGCCGCACAGCGATCGGCCAGGTCGACTAGAACGCTGGAGGGGAGGAGTACTACGCTGTCGGCCATAATGCTCACGATGGTAAGTTTACTGCGGTACCCGAGGCCGCGCCGAGCCAAGCTAGAGGCCGCTTCGGGTGGCAACAAGGTGGTGGGTGTAAGAGCACGGGAGCGGGCGAGAGGAGGCGATATGGTTTTTGATGATGGGGATGAGTTTGTTCTTGGAGTTGTGATTGGAGCCCTGATCGGGGCCGGGGTGGCCCTGATTCTGGCGCCGGACAGCGGACGGCGGACCCGGCGGCGAATCCGCCGATCCGCCGAGGATCTGTCGGAGGCGGCGGGAGATAGACTGCAGACGGCGGCGGATGATGTGCGCCGGCTGGCGGATGACACCCGCCGTGCGGCGGAGCAGTCGAGCTCGCGGCTGATCGATTCGGTAGGACGGGGTGCCAAGCGACTGCGCGTTCGTACTTAGGCCGAACCGCGAATTGGAATAGTACCCTGCGGCCCTCCCTGACCTGAGCGTCTGGGAGGGCCGCTTCGCTTTGCACGGAGCGGGGTTCGAGCATGGAACGTCAGGGACACGGATGGCGAGCTCGGGTGCACGACGTGATCTTCGGCCACGAGACACCGGCCGGAAAAGCGTTCGACGTGCTTCTGATCCTAGCGATCCTGGTCAGCGTAGTCGTCGTGATGCTCGACAGCGTCGAGGAGATCGCGGCTCGATACGGACTTGCGCTTCGCCGAGCCGAATGGTTCTTCACCGGACTCTTCACGGTCGAGTACGTGCTTCGCCTGTACTCGGCTCCCGACGCGCGCCGTTACGCGCGAAGCTTCTACGGCGTAGTGGATCTGTTGGCCGTGCTGCCGACCTATCTGGCCCTCTTCTTCCCGGGCGGCCGGTACCTCCTTTCGATCCGAATTCTCCGCATTCTGCGTGTCTTCAGGGTCCTGAAGCTTGCTCAGTTCGTCGGCGGAGAGCGGGTGATTCTGGACGCCTTGCGTGCGAGCCGTCACAAGATCGCCGTCTTTCTGATCACCGTGCTGACGGTGGTGATCGTCGTCGGATCCATACTCTACGTGGTGGAAGGGGCGGACTCGGGCTTCACGAGCATCCCACGCAGCGTGTATTGGGCGATCGTTACGCTCACCACGGTGGGCTACGGTGACATCGCCCCGCAGACGCCGGTCGGACAGATGCTCGCTTCTGCGGTCATGATCCTCGGATACGGGTTGATTGCGGTCCCGACGGGAATCGTGACCGTGGAGATGACCGCGGCCGCGCGGGCGTCACGCACCGCCCGCCCGTGCGCCGGATGCGGGCAGGCCGGGCACGATGAGGATGCGCGCTTCTGCAAGAGCTGCGGCGACGCGCTGGAGGACTCGTAGGGGATGTTGGTCACCGAGCTGATCGAGCGGAAGAGGGACGGTCACGAGCTTTCGGCAGAGGAGCTGCGAGGCTTCCTCGACGCCTATCTGAGAGGGGAAGTCGCGGAATACCAGATGTCCGCCTTTCTCATGGCCGTGTACGTGAATGGCTTGTCGCCCGCGGAGCTCGACCAGCTGACCACCGGGATGATCGCCTCCGGAGAGCGGCTCGACTTCAGTGGTGGTGATGCTCCGGCGGTGGACAAACACTCCACCGGCGGGGTGGGGGACAAGGTGTCGCTGATCCTGGCTCCGCTGCTCGCCGCCTATGGCCTCAGGGTTCCGATGATGTCGGGCCGTGGTCTCGGGCACACGGGCGGTACGCTGGACAAGCTCGAGTCGATCCCCGGTTTTCGTACGCAGCTCAGCCTCGCGGAGTTCGGGGCGGTGCTCGATGAGGTGGGGTGCGCGATGATCGGGCAGACCGCGGAGATCACGCCCCTGGACGGCCGGTTGTACGCCCTCCGGGACGTGACCGGGACCGTACCGTCGATCCCGCTGATCGCGTCCAGCATCATCTCGAAGAAGGTGGCGGAAGGCATCGAGGCGCTCGTGCTGGACGTGAAGTGCGGCAGCGGCGCCTTCATGGTGGAGGAGGAAGGAGCGCTGGCTTTGGCCCGCACGCTGGTCGATCTCGCCGCGGATCAGGGCCTCGCGACCCGCGCTCTGCTCACCGACATGGAATCCCCGCTCGGGCGCACGATCGGGAACGCCCTCGAGGCCTCCGAGGCCATCGAGTGCCTGCACGGCGGCGGCCCCCCCGATCTGCGCGAGGTCACCCTGGCCCTCTGCGCGGAGCTGGTCGTGGCAACCGGAGGCGAGACCGATGAGGTCGCGGCACGAGCGGCCTTGGAGCCGCTCCTGGACGGCGGCGACGCCGCGCATGTATTCGCTCGCCTCGTCGAGCGGCAAGGTGGGGACCCGGCCGTCGTCGAAGACACGGGCCGGCTTCCCGCTGCGCCGGTGAGGCGTGATATGGAGGCGCTCGAGTCCGGATGGATCGCCCGCCTCGATGCGAGGGGCATCGGGCTGGCGGCCGTGGAGCTCGGTGCCGGGCGAACGACGGTAGAGGACGAGGTCGACCCGGCCGTCGGGTTCGTTCTGCACAAGCAGGTGGGCGATACGGTCGAGCGCGCCGAACCCGTGCTCACGGTTCACGCGGCCACCGAGGACCAGGTAGAGGGGGCCATGCAGCGCCTTGGAGCGGCCGTCTCGATTGCGGAGGCCGAACCGGCGCCTCGGAGGTTGCTTCTGTACCGGGTATCGGGAGAGGGTACGACGCCGGTCTAGCCGGGCGCCGTCAGACGCTCACCAGTCGAAGTCCTCGGAGATCCCAGGTATGGAGTCAGTCCTTTGCCGGATCCCCCACGGAAGGTGTAGGTCGCACCGCTCCACCGGCTCGGTTCCAGCGATGTAGATCTCGGAATACGACTGATCGATGGGGCACCATTCGGTGGCCAGCAGGCCGGTGGCCCGATCGACCCGCCGCTCGACGAGGCCGGGCGGCTCCGGCCAGGGCTCTGGGTCCTCCCGGTTCCGGTAGTATTCGATCAGCGCCTGCGCCGTCACCGGTGCGGCGTCCCTCCCGCCGGTGGCCCCAATGTGAATTCGGTCCGGCAGGTCGAAGCCGACCCAGGTCAGCGCCACGACGTCCGGCGTGAAGCCGACGAACCACGTATCGGTGGCGCCGTTCGTCGTTCCGGTCTTGCCGGCCGCCGCGACCTCGCTCCGTAGGCCCAAACGCCGCACCGCGGTACCGGTACCGTACGGGGCATCGACGACGTCCCTCAGCATGGCCGTCACCACATACGCGGACTGCTCATCGAGCACGCGCTCCCGCTCTTGGCTGCTCTCCCAGATCGTCTCACCGGCGGAGTCCTCGATCCTGACGATCGGACGCGCGGTGACCCGGTCTCCCAGATTCGCGAAGCTCGTGTATGCCTCGGCGACCTGCAGGGGGATCACCGAAGCCGCTCCGATCGAGACGGAAGGGACTCGGGGCACATCCGTCCTGATGCCGAGCCGACGGGCGGTTTGGGCCACCGTCTCCAGGCCGATTCTCAGTCCCAGCTTCACCGCGACCACGTTGATGGAGCGGAACAGCGCCTCTCTCAGCGTGATCGGCCCGATGAACGTGTCCGTGAAGTTCTTGGGCGAGTAGATCTCCCCCGTGACCAGCGGTACCTGGACCGGCGTGTCGTAGATCACCTCCGACGGCGGAATCCCGCTCTCGACCGCCGCCGTGTAGACGAACGGCTTGAAGACCGATCCGGGCTGACGCAGGGCCTGGGTCACGCGATCGAACTCCGAGTCGCGAAAATCTCGGCCGCCTACCATCGCCAGCACGTCCCCCGTCTTCGCGTCCAACGCGATGAAGCTCCCCTGCACGTACGGCATCTCGGGCCCGCGCAGGCTGTCCTCTGGCCAGTCTCGCGTCTCCCGGTAGGTTGGCGCGGAAAAGCCCAGCTGGCGCTCCACCCAGTCCAGTTGGGCGTGGAGCGCAGAGTCCGCTGCGGTCTGCAGCTCGGGATCGAGCCCCGTGTAGACCCGGAAGCCGGCTTCGTACATCTCCATGCCGTACCGCTCGATCAGGATCCGCCGGACCCACTCCACGAAGTAGGCGTTGGCCTCCGATCGGCGAACGCCCTCGCGAAGAAGGATCGGGAACGCCTTGGCGAGCTCCGCCTCACGCTCGGTGACCATTTTCTGCCCGGCCATGAGATCGAGGATCAGGTTCCGGCGAGCCAGGGCGCGCTCCGGGTGCCGGATCGGGGAATAGCGGGCCGGGGCCCTAGGAAGCGCGGCGAGCAGGGCCGCTTCCGGGAGCGTGAGCTCGGGGGCGTCCTTGCCGAAATAGTGCTGAGCGGCGCTCTGAACGCCGTATACCCCGTCGAAATTGATCTGGTTGAGGTACGCCTCGAGGATCTCCTCCTTGGTGTAGGCGCGCTCGAGCGACAGCGCCACCTTCATCTCCCGCAGCTTCCGGTTGACGGAGATCTCTCTCCGATCCACGGTCCCGGCGAACATGTTTCCGGCGAGCTGCTGGGTGATCGTGCTCCCTCCGGCGCGTCCGTAGCCGTGGATAGCGAAGTCGAGAGTGGCGCGAAACGTCCTCCAGGGATCGATCCCGTCGTGGTGCCAGAAACGCCGGTCTTCCACGGCAACGAAGGCTTGAGTGACGTGCGCGGGCAGGGTCTCGTAGGCCACCGGGATTCTTCGTTCCACGGCGAGTTCGGCCAGAAGGCTTCCGTCGCCGGCGTAGACTCGCGTCGCCTCCTTCGGCTCGAACGCGTAGATCTGAGCGATCGAAGGGCAGTCGTCGCACAGATGACGCCAGCTTCCCCATGCGAGGCCGAGGCCGAACGCCGTGACGGCGCCCAGGCCGGTGAAGATCAGCCAGCGGTTGCGGGCGGAAACGCCTTTCCAGGCTTGCTTTAGCGCTTTCGGGCCCATCGGTCGATCATGGTCGGTCGGTCATGATTGGCGGTTCGTGTTTCGGGTCCCTATACAGCCTCGAGAGTATCGATCGGCCTCCGAACCTACCCAGTTCAGCGCCGAAAGATCGCCGGCTAAGACTCGCCCGGAGATGGCACCTCCCGACGGGCTGTCACAGGTGGGTGGCCTGGCTCGTTATTGGAGTTGGAACGACAGTTCCGACGGCTGGCGCGTCGCAACAATAACCCTTGTGTGGGTTGGAGCCGCGACCTAGTTTGACGCTTGCTGTTTACCCAGGGTTCCATACCGAGGGGACCCGGGGGCCTTCCTTAGGCTTTGAGGCGGTGCTGCGGGGACCTCTCGGCCAAACCAATCCTCCGGGGAGCAGTACGTCCGGAAGTACCGGGCACGACTATCCCCACGTTGCCACAGGAGGTGGACGCATGTTCCCTGCCTCGTTGGAGCGCGTTAGGCGCTTCGCTCTAGGGGCGCTCGCCTGTGCCATCCTGGCTTTTCCGACGCTTGTCCAAGCCCAGGAGGCAATGGTCATCACGGGTACGGTCACCGATGAAACCGGTGCCCCGCTCGTGGCGGCCAACATCTACATCTCGGACACGAACCTGGCGACTTTCTCGGGTGCCGACGGCCGCTATCAGCTGGTCATTCCAGCCGCGGCCGTCACGGGAGAGGTCCGCGAGTTGGTCGGTGGCCTGATCGGCTACCGATCGATGCGTTACCAGGTGACGCTGTCCGGCGATGACCTCTCACAGGACTTCTCTCTGGCCCTCGATCCGATCGGGCTGGAGGGCATCGTCGCCATCGGCCAAGGGCTGACGTCGGAGCGGCGCAAGCTGGCCAACGCGATCAGCACGGTCGACGGTGATGCGATCCGGGAGCGCTATACCAACAACGCCATCGCGGCGCTGTCGGCGCAGGCGCCCAGCGTGTACGTGCAGCAGTCGGGCGGCGAGCCCGCTGCCGGCGCGTTCATTCAGATCCGCGGCCAGAAGTCGGTCGAGGGCGGCACGCAGCCGCTGATCGTCGTCGACGGCACGATCATCAACAATGACTCCGACCAGACCGAAGCGGCGATCTGGGGTACCGTGGTGCAGAACCGCGCCATGGATATCAACCCGGACGACATCGAGAGCATGGAGATCCTCAAGGGGCCCTCGGCGGCCGCGATCTACGGTGCGAACGGTGCGAACGGCGCGATCTTGATCACCACGAAGTCCGGTACCGCCGGACAGACGCAGGTGACGCTCAAGACCAACTACTCGGACGATCGCGCCACGAACACGGTGGACCTTCAGAGGACTCACTCGACGACGAACTCCCCGAGCTCGATTCGCTCCTGGGGTGCCGAGCTTCCTTCCGGGACGCAGACGTTCGACCACGCGAACGAGATGTTCGTGACCGGTCACCGGTGGGACACCGATCTCACGGTATCGGGCGGCACGGAGCGGACGACCTACTTCTTCTCGGGCGGTTACACGAGCCACACGGCCGCGGTGGTCGGGCCGGGCGGTCTGAACACGACGAACTTCAGGCTGAAGGGCTCGCACCTCTTCTTCAACACGCTGACCATCGGCGGAAACATCGCCTACACCGGTCAGGCCGGTCACACCGTCCAGCAGGGCTCGAATCTGAGCGGCCTGCTGCTCGGCGCGTTCCGCACGCCCCCCAACATCAACAACCTCCCGTACCTGACGGAGAACGGGAACCAGCGTACCTGGTTCTGCGTGCTGAACGAGACGTGCGACATTCCCAATACGCTCCGCCTGTTCGACAACCCGTTCTGGGTGGCGAACGAGATCCCGAACACCACCGACGTCGGCCGTGTGTTCGGTAACCTGCGGATCGACTGGGATGCGCTCAGCTGGCTGACGGTCACCAACATCTTCGGCGGCGACTACGCGAACGACTCGCGGCTGTCGCTCTTCCCGAAGCAGAACTCGGAGCTCCCCACGGGGTTCATGCTCCGGGCCGATTTCATCGAGAAGAGCTACGACAACACGCTCTTCTTTACCGGAACGGCCGACTCCGGCGAGAACTTCGCCACAAGCCTGACCCTCGGATTCAACATCCGGCAGGAAGACGTGGATAACCTCCAGGTCGACGCCCAGAACCTCACCGGGGGGGCTGGCCAGCTGGACTTCACGGTGGACCAGACCCCGGATGAGTTCACGGCCCAGACCAGGACGTCAGGGTTTTTCGCCACGGCGAGCTTCGACCTGTACAACCAGCTCTTCCTCTCCGGTGGAGCGCGGTACGAGGGCTCCTCCACCTTCGGTGGCGGAGAGGGTAGCTGGTTCCTCTTCCCGAGCGGGAGCCTCGCTTGGGAGTTCACGCGTGCGCTCGGCATCGAGTCCGACGCAGCGCTCAACTTCGGTAAGCTGCGCGTCGCCTATGGTGAGGCGGGCACCCCGCCGCCGATCTTCTCGAACGTTAGCGGCTTCGAGAAGAACAGCTTCGAAGACGGGTGGATCGAGCTCGGACTCGAGTCCTTCTACCTGGGCCGCGAAGGACTGGTCTCCGAGCCGTCTCAGGGTAACCAGGACATCAAGCCCGAGATCACCAGTGAGCTCGAGGCAGGTCTCGACCTTGCCTTCCTGAACTCGCGGATCTCAGCCGGAATCACGTGGTTCCAGCAGAAGACTCGGGACGCGATCCTGTTCCTTCCGATTCCGGAGAGCACCGGCTTCAACACGTTCCCATCGAACGGGGCGAAGTTCGAGTCCCAGGGCTGGGAGTTCACGCTCGGCCTGATCCCCTTCCAGGGCCAGAACTTCACCTGGGAGATCACAGGGTTCTACAGCGACTACGCGACCAAGATCACGGACCTTCTGGGCACCAATCAGATCGCCCTGGGAGGATTCACGAGCCTCCAGCCGTCGGTGGTTCTCGACAACTGTGGCCCCGCACAAGACGAGCAGTGCGCCTACGGCGTGCTGTGGGGCCGTGACTGGATGCGGTTCGGTCGCGGGGTCATGGCCGATTACGACAACGACGGCACGCTGAACGACATCGATGCCGAGTTCCCGGGTGCGGCAGCCGGAACGCTGTTCGTCGGCCCGGACGGGTTCCCGATCCAGGATCCGGTGAGCCGCGTCAACGGCGATCCGAATCCGGATTGGCTCGGAAGCGTTCGGACCACGTTCACGATTCTGCAGAACCTGCAGGTCATGGCGCTGTTCGACTTCACGAACGGCCCGGATATGTGGAACGGGACGCAGGGCGCGCTCTTCTCGTACGGCACGAGCGCGCACCTCGAGGAGCGCATCTGCGCGGGCGGCCGCGGCACCTGCGGCGCCACCGAGGGTCAGGCCTGGACGTTCGACGGGCAGGGTCCGGGAGCCGGCCAGCTGGTGTACCTGAACACGGACACCGCCGGCCCGTCCAGCGTGTTCAACGGGTTCAACGGCCCGTCGGCTCGCTATGGTCCCGATGACTGCGCGTCTTGCGGGTTCATTCAGGACGCCTCGTTCACCAAGTTCCGCAATTTCCAGGTCACGTACGACTTCACGCAGAACTGGGTGAGGTCGATCTCGTTGAACCGGATCAGTGTCTTTATTGCGGGCAACAACCTGATGACGAGCACGAACTACCTGGGGCTCGATCCCGAATCGAACCTGAACGGACAGAATGCGGCACGCGGGATGGAGTACTTCAACAACCCGCAAATTCGGTCCTACGTCTTCGGGATCTCCTTCATCTACTAGGGCTAAGCGAGTGGATTGGGATCTTCCGGCCGGTCGGGCGCGCAACCGCGCGCCCGACCGTCGGCCCCGGCCTTCTCGCAGGCAAGTGACTAACAAGCGATAAAGGAGCAAAGCGAGCCATGACTCAACGTTACATGAAATCGAGCCGGAGGTTGGCGGCGGCCGCCGTGCTTGGGTTCGCCCTGTCGGGCTGCAACTTCATCAACCCGACGGAAGGCGATCCGAACACGGTGCCGAGTGCTACGCTGGACCAGCTGTTCGTCGCCTCACAGGTGGCATTGTGGTTCTTCCAGGAAGCCGACATGTCGCGCTTCAGTGCCGTCTGGATGCAGCAGATGGACGGAACGGACCGGCAGTTTTCGGGCTTCTCCACGTACGAGGTATTCGAGAGCACGTTCAACGTCCCGTGGGAGCGGATGTACACGGACGGATCGCTCGTTGACATCAAACGGGCGATCGCACTGGCCGAGGAGGCGGGTAGGCGGCCGTACGCCGGAATCCTCAAGCTCCACATGGCGTTCTACGGCCTGATGGGCGCGAGCGTGTACGGCGACATCCCGTGGTCGCAAGCCGCGAACCCGGAGTTCACGGAGCCGCAGTTCGATGAGCAGTTTTCCGTGTTCGGGAACGTGATCGCGCTCATCGATACGGCCATCGGAGACCTGGGCGGTTCCGGCGCCGGACCGGCTGGGACCGACTTCAACTTCGCCGGCGACGCGGGAAGCTGGATCAGGGTGGCGAACAGCCTGAAAGCCAGGGCGTACATGCACATGGCCGAAGTGGACGGCTCATCCGCCTACAGCGCTGCGCTCGCCGCCGCGAACCAGGGGATCAGCGACGTCTCCGACAACTGGACGGCGCAGCACTCGTCGACGACGACCGAGAACAGCATCTGGAACCAGTTCAACCGGGAGCGCACGGCCTACATCTCGGCGGGCAAGGTCGGTGTCGACCTGCTGCAGGATGCGGGCGACCCCAGGCTCCAGCTCTATTTCACCAGGGGCAGCATCGACTTCTCGGACGTGTACATCGGGTCCCCCCCGGGTGAGGACGACCCGAACGACCCGGGTCCCGATGCTTCGCAGCTGAACACGACTACCGGGCTTCCCGGAGCGGTTGACTACAGCTTCCCGATCGTGACCTGCTCGGAGACGCAGTTCATCATCGCGGAGGCTTCCCTCGCGCTGGGAGACGCCGCGGGCGCCGCTGCGGCCCTGGCGGATGGGATCGAGTGCCAGGAGGACATCTGGAGCCTCACCGTCGGCTCCATCCCACGTCCCTCGGTCCTGGCCATGGATCCCGGGATCCTGGCGAGCAGCACGGCTGCACAGCAGGATCTGCTCACGCACATCATGGAGCAGAAGTACAACGCGCAGTTCCTCAACCCGGAGGTCTGGAACGACTACAAGCGGACCTGCCTGCCCGCCCTGACGGGCTGGCGTGGCGAGGATATCCCGGGCCGCTTCATCTATCCGGAGGACGAGCGGCAGACGAACCCGAACACGCCGACCAACCCGCTCCGGAACGACAACGATCCTCAGGCTTGCTGAGGCCCGAGCGCGAGCTGGGCTCGTGAGGACAGGTAAGAACTTGATGGAAGCCAACTCGAGTGCCCGCCCGGTGGGGCGGGCACTCGCTTTATCGACAGCGATCGTTCTGCTGACCGGGTGCGCGTCCGGAGGCAGCCAGGAAGAAGCGGGCGAAGTGGATCCGTCCCTGGCGGGAGGGATCACGGTGCAGGTGGATAACCGCATGAATCCGCCGATCCCGCTGACCATCTTCCTGCGCAACGCGACGATCGGTCAGCGGACGTTGGGCAGCGTGTCGCCCAATCGGACCCGCTCGTTCAACGTGAACATGGAGATTTTCGGTAGCGACCAGTTCAACATGGTAGCGCAGACGCCGAACGGCACGGAGATCATCTCCACGCCGTTCCGTATCTCGCCGGGAGTCACGGTGAACTGGCGGCTGCCCGCCAACGGAGTCACCGTGGGTCACTGATCTGATCGAGCCACGAATAGAGGAGAAGTACGGAACTCATGAAGCATAGAGCTGTCAGGAGACGGCGGGCACCCCTCGCTGTTTTGCTGCTGCTGGTGCACACGGCGTGCTTCAGCTACCACGCGCTGGAGCCGGCGACGAGCGCCACGGCTACGGCGTCTACTAGTGCCACGGCTTCGACGCCCAGCAGGGCCGAGCAGCTGGGTCTCGTCGGCCTGAAACAGGGCGATGGCCTTCGCATCTTTCTCAACGAGCCCGGCAGCTATCCCCTGAACCATGTCACGCCCAACACCGTGATGCGGATCGATGGGGACCTGATCAACGTCGACGACGAGAACCTCCGCGTGTCAGCCACCTGGATGAAGACGGCCGGCGTTCAGGAGTTCAAGGGCCACGGCGAGACGGTGACGGTGCCGCTCGACAAGATCGAGACCGTCCAGGCGAAGAAGCTCTCGCCCGGCAAGACGGCCGCGATCAGTGTAGGCATCCTCGGTGCCGTCGTGCTCCTGGGCGTGACGATCGGAAGCGGCGGCAGCGGGGAGGGCGGCGGCGGACCGCCCGTCAATCCGGACTGACGCAGGAGCAACCCCGCCCGGGCACACCCGGCGGTACTTTCTTCGTAGTATCTCTTCGCCCGCGGCAGCGCCTGTTTCGGGTGCCTTCGGCCCGTTACGCCCAGGGGAGCGGCTGAAGCCCTGGAACCCGTCTCTTCGATGGCCATAGGATGATGTCGTGATGAAGACGATTCAGTCCTTGTCGATGGCTCTTGTGATCGGCGGCGCCGCCGGGACGTTCGCGGCGTGCGGTAGTCACGGTCCCCAGGAAGGGCGACCGGAGACGGCGTCCTCGCTGGATGCAGCCCTGGAGGCCCGGCTCGCCGACGTTTCTCAGGGTGCTGGTCCCGCTTTCTTCCGGCTGCCCGAGAGCGAGGAGCTCGACCTCGTACCTCAGGATCCCAAGAACCCGATCACGCCAGAGAAGGTGGAGCTCGGGCGCCTCCTGTTCCACGAGACGGCTCTCGGAACGAAGCCCGAGCTTGAGCTCGGCGAGGGTACCTACTCCTGCGCCAGCTGCCACCATGCCAAAGCGGGCTTTCAGGCGGGCGTCAGCCAGGCGATCGGCGAAGGGGGCGCCGGGTTCGGCGCCCACGGGGAAGGGCGGGTGCCCGACGCGAGCTATCCGACCGAGCTGATCGACGTCCAGCCGATACGCACGCCCGCGGCCCTCAACGCCGCCTACCAGGAGAACATGACGTGGAGCGGGCAGCTGGGCGCCACCGGCCTCAACGAGGGGACGAAGTACGCCTGGATGGGTGCCAGGGCCTTCAACCGGCTCGGCTACGAGGGCGTGGAGACCCAGGCCATGGCTGCGCTTCAGACCCACCGGCTGGACGTGGGGCGCTTCGTGGCGCGCTATCCGCTGTACAGGGATCTCTTCGACCTGGCTTTCCCGGAGATCGAAGAGCGCCGGCGCTATACTCGGGTCACCGCGGCTCTGGCGATCGCTGCATACGAACGCACGCTGCTGGCCGACCGGGCACCGTTTCAGCGGTGGCTGCGGGGCGAGCGTGCGGCGATGTCCGCTGCCGAGAAGCAGGGAGCCATCCTGTTTTTCGGAACGGCGGGTTGCGTAACCTGCCACACGGGCCCGGCGCTTAACTCGTTGCGCTTCGAGGCGATCGGAATGAAGGACCTGTGGGAGCATCCCGCGGCGCTGAACGCCACCGTCGACAGCGTGCACAACGAGGGTCGTGGCGGGTTCACCGACCGCCCCGAGGACATGTACCGGTTCAAGGTGCCGCAGCTCTACAATCTCGCGGACGCGGACTTCTACGGTCACGGAGCGTCGTTCACCGATCTGAAGGATGTCGTCGCCTACAAGAACGAGGGGCGGGCGGAGAACGACCGGGTCCCGTCAGAGATGCTCTCTGATGCCTTCGTCCCGCTCGGTCTGAGCGATGAAGAGATCGATCTCCTCGTGATCTTCCTCGGCTCCGCCCTGCGGGATCCCGAGCTCGACCGATACGTGCCCGAGGTCGTTCTTTCCGGCACATGCTTCCCCAACAACGACGCCAGGTCTCGAGCCGAGATCGGCTGTCCGTAGGACCAGGAAGCCACAGCTTGCCCTCGGCAGGTCCGTGCCTTCCAGCCCTCGACGTCAGACAGTCGCTCACGATGATTCTCATCGGGGCGGCGGTCAGCCTCCCGACGGATACCGCTCGCGGGCAGGATTTCCGGGAGGTCAGCCGGTCCTCGGGGATCGACCACTACTGCTTCGACCCGAACCGGGTCTGCGGCGGTGCTGCGTTCTTCGACTACGATGGCGACGGTTACGAGGATCTGCACCTGACAGGAGGCCTCCGGCCCGACAGGCTGTACCGGAACCTGGGGGACGGAACGTTCGAGGACGTGACGCAGCGAGCGGGGCTGGGCCCACTCGAGGCGGTGAATACCGTCGGGGTTGCCACAGGCGACATCGACAATGACGGGGATCGGGATCTCTTCGTCACCACCGCGGAGCGCTTTCGCAACTTCCTTTTCCGGAACGAGGGTGACGGGCGCTTTACCGACGTCTCCGAGGCCGCCGGCATCGTCGGCGAGGATTGGAGCACGGCGGTCGCTTTCGGAGATGTCGACCTGGATGGCTATCTGGATCTCTACGTGGCCAACTACGCCCTGTATGACGGGCTGCCGTACGACGAGCACCTCACGGGCGGACTCTCGAACCAGCTCTACCACAACAACCGGGACGGCACATTCACGGAGATCGCCGACTCGCTGGGCGTCGAGAACTTCGATGGGCTTACCTTGGCCGTCAGCTTCGGGGACCTGAACGGAGATTCGAGGACGGATCTGTACGTCGCCAACGACTTCGGGCAGATCTTCCTGCCCAACACCCTGTTCGAGAACACACCCGACGGCTTTGCCGACATGGGCGCCGCCTCTGGAACCGACGCGGATATCAACGGGATGGGAATCGCCCTGGGCGACTTTGACGAGGATGGCGATTTCGACATGTACGTGTCCAACATGGATCGGAACCGGCTCTACGAGAACGTTTCTGCGGGCGCTCTCCAGTTCGAGGACATCGCGATCCCGAAGGCCGTATCGGATTCCTTCTCCACCAGCTGGGGCACGATCTTTTTCGACTATGACAACGACACGTATCTGGATCTCATGGTGGCCAACGGCCGAGTGCTCCCTTCGTACGACCTTTCCGACCCGAAGCGGGCCCTACGGCTCATCCAGCCACAGGAGAACCGTCTTTATCGCGGCGGACCGGGCGGATCGCTGACCGAGGTGTCGCAGGAAGCCGGAGTCGCCGACACGACGAGGGGACGTGGGCTGGTGTACGCGGATTACGACGAGGACGGAGACCTAGACGTGTTCGTGGCGGTCGTCTCCAAGGAGGAGGAGACCGGCGACCATTCGCTCCTCTACCGGAACGACGTCGGCAACCGGAGCAACTGGCTGATGGTGGATCTGGAGGGGGCAGAGAGCAACCGGGATGGCTACGGGAGCACCGTGGAAGCCCACGCGGACGATCGAAAGTGGCTCCGGCAGGTGATGGGAGGTTCGAGCTACCTATCCCAGAACTCGAGCACCGTCCATTTCGGGCTGGGTGAGAGGGTCGCCGTGGACAGCCTGATCGTTCGTTGGCCGAGCGGGCGCCGCGATGTCCACAGGGACGTGGCGGCGAATCAAACCGTCAGGATCGTCGAAGGGAGTTCCGCGGTCTCGGAGCGTGGTGGAGCCCCGGACCGCGGCGCCCCAAACAAGCAGGATGCCGAAAGAAAGCCGGATTGAGGCCGACAACTTCACGGGCGGCGGCGTCCGCTCAGCTCAGCGGCCGCCTCGTAACCAGATCACGATCGCCCCGCATCGATTGCCGCCGGCCTTGAACTCCGTCGGCATCTCGGCGACCCCTCGATAGATCTCCATGTCCTCTACATCGTCAGGCCCGATTTCTCTGTCCACGTTGAATTCCTGCATCAGGACGCCATCGACGTAGTACTTAGGCGTGCACGCCATAGCACCGGTTCCAATGAGGATCTCAGGAATCCCGAACCGATACGGAGTGACTTCCACGCGTGGGATGTTGCGCAGCATGTCGCTCATGAGTCGCGGCTGGAACTCCTCGATGTCCTCCCGCGAGATATAGACGCCTCCACTCACCCTCTTGCGACGCTCCAACCGCTCCCTGCGGATGTTGGAGGCCCTGACCTCGACCTTCAGTTCGGCAACTTCGAAGACACGTTCCGAGAGGAGGAAAATGGCGCGAGTGGTGCGATCCGGGAAGAAAGCGACGGCCGTGAACCTCGGCTCGTAGGCGCTATACCACACCGCCACGGTGTCGGTGCCCTCCGGCACGTTGTCGATTCGGAATTCTCCGGCGCTGTCGGTGACCGCTCCCAGCCTGGATGCCCTCAGGAAGACGTTCGCGCCGATCATCGGGTCGCCGGTCAGGGCGGACAGGACCTGGCCGGCGAGCGCGGCCGTCGTGTCCGGCGTCGCCGTCGAAACCTCTTCGGGCTCCTGGGCCAACAACGGGCCGCCGGCTAGCGGCGCGATCGCCAGGAGCGGCGCGAGGATTGCAGCCAACCGGAATACGGTGATGCGGACCAAGGGAACCCTGCCTCGTCTCGATTAAAAAGTAGGGTGAAGCTTAAATGAAACGTGCAGATACGGTTACCCTTCGCTCGAGGCCGACGTTCCTCCAAGACTCGTACCGGCCGGCACCGTGGGCGCGTTCGTCCGGAGGCCTCGAAAGTTGCGTCAGTACGGAGCATGCCCGCACGTTAATTAGTTGTCAGCCTCACCCCCCTCGCGCCCGCAGGGGCCGCAAGGGGCTACTCAGGGGCCGTCAGCCAGGGCGGCCGGGTTGAGCGACTAATGGGGTAGGCCGGGGACGCGTCCAAAGGGAGGCTCGCCTGAGGGACGGAATTCACCGTCGGTGGGCGAGAACGGTGCCGCTCGCCCTGGCGTTGTGCACGGCCGTCCTCGCCGAGGCTCGGCTTGCGGCCGCTCAGGACCCGCCGACTCCCGAAACCGTTCGTGAAGTCGCGCCGCTCGAGGTCGACGTCTCGGCAACCAGGTCCTCTCTCAAGCAGAAAATGCGGGGCTTCGAGCAGCGTCGCCTGCAGGGCCGCGGGACGTTCATCACCCGGGAGCAGATCGAGAGGCGGGCGGCGATCAAGGTGTCGGACCTCCTCCTGCACGTGCAGGGGGTTACCGTGCGGCCGGATCCCATTACGAACCGCGTCAAGGTGACTATGGGTCGTGGGCTACGGGAGTGTGAGCCCCAGTTCTATCTGGATGGGAGCCCCCGGAACGCGGCTCAGATCAACGAGTACCGCGCGCAGCAGGTCGAAGCCATGGAGATCTACCAGCGGTTCTCGATCGCGCCGGCCGGCTATCGATCCGGCAGCTGCGGCTCGGTCATGGTCTGGAGCCTGGAGACTCTTCGGCCCGACGAAGCGGAACAGTAGCCGGAGCCTGCACGTCTTGCTCGGCTAGCCGAACTCTCCCAAGCTGTCGGCTATGAGCCGAGCCGACTTCCCTTCCGTCACGGAGCAGATGGATCGCATCCGGGACGGCGCCGCCGAGGTCATTCCCGAGGAAGAGCTCGCGAGCAAGCTCGAACGCTCGCGTGATTCGGGTCGGCCTCTCATCATCAAGCAGGGCTTCGATCCGACGCGGCCCGACCTGCACCTCGGCCACGCCGTTTCGATCCACAAGCTCAAGACGTTCCAGGAGCTCGGGCACATTGTGGTCTTCGTGATCGGCGACTCCACCGCCCGCATCGGAGATCCCTCCGGGCAGAGCGAGACAAGGCCGATGCTGAGCGAGGCGGAGATCGAGGAGAACCTCGTCACGTATCGGGAGCAGGTCTTCCGTATCCTCGACCCGGATCGCACCGAGCTTCGCCGGAACAGTGAGTGGCTCGATCGACTGGTTCTTGCCGATGTCCTCAGGCTCACCTCGCACTACACGGTCGCTCGGATGCTGGAGAGGGAGGACTTCAAGCAGCGATACGAGGAGGAGAGGCCGATCACCCTGGTCGAGTTTCTCTATCCGATGATGCAGGCGTACGATTCGATCGCGCTCGAGGCCGACGTGGAGCTCGGCGGGACGGATCAGAAGTTCAACCTTCTGCTCGGCCGGACGCTGCAGCGTCATGCCGGACAGGAGCCGCAGATCTGCCTGATCATGCCCCTCCTGCGCGGTACGGACGGCGAGCGGAAGATGTCCAAGAGCTACGACAACTACGTGGGCCTGGCGATGGAGCCTGGGGAGACTTTCGGGCGGGTGATGTCGATCCCCGACACGCTCCTCGAGGAATGGATCGAGCTCGCCTCTACGGCGGAGGGTGCGGCTCGCGACGAACGAACTCGACTGGCCAGCGAGGACCCGCTTGCGGCGAAGCGCTGGCTTGCGGCGGATATCGTCGCTCGCTACCACGGTCTCGAGGCGGCGGAGGCCGCCCGAGCGGCCTTCGATCGGGTGCATCGCGAACGGCGGGAGCCGGAGGAGATCCCTCCATGCGCCCTCGATGTGGATCCGGATAGCGACACCCTGTGGATCGGATATGCGCTGGCCCGCTCCGGTCTGGCCGTCTCCACCTCGGAAGCGCGCCGCCTGATCTCACAGAGTGCGGTCCGAATCGATGGCAACGTCGTTACTGACAACGACTTGCATCTTGAACCAGGAGCCTACCTGCTGCAAAAGGGCAAGCGCTCCTTCGTCCGCTTGGAGGTGAGATCGGGGCACGGAGAGCCATGACGCCCGTCGCGATCGGACTGGGCTCCAACGTTGGTGAAAGGCTCGAGCACCTGCAGAGGGGCCTCATCGCGCTTACGGACGCGGTGGCCGTGTATCGCTGTTCCTCGGTCTGGGAATCGGAGCCGATGTACCAGGTGACCCAGCCTGCCTTCCTCAACGCCTGCTGCACGGGGGAGACCTCGCTGGAGCCTGCTGATCTTCTGGTTACGCTGCAGCAGATCGAGCGAGCGGAAGGTCGCCGGCCCGGCGGTCCACGATACGGTCCGCGGGAGCTCGATCTGGACCTGCTCCTCTACGGCACCCGTGTCCTGGACGAGCCCGATCTCCAGGTGCCGCATCTCGGCATCGACGAGAGATCCTTCGTTCTGGTGCCGCTCGCCGAGGTGGCGGGCGATTGGGACGTGCCGGGAACGGGCCGGACCGTGAGCCAGCTGGCTGCCGGCATGTCGCTCTCCGGCCTGCGTCGGCACGCGCCGCCGGCCGAGCTGTCACCGAGCGCCATCTCGGGAACGTGAGCGGTTACAGTACGCCGTTGTCGGTCGTTACCCCCCTCCTCGTGGGCGCCGCGATCTCGCTTGCCTGCTCCGACCGTGCCGGAAGCGCAGCATCCGACTCTGCGGTCGACGGAAGGGGCAGTGCACCTGGACGTGCCGATGCAGACACCTCTTTGGTCCGGATGGCCGAAGAGCTCCTTCCTGAGGTCGAAGAGCGAAGCCGTCTCGCCGCCGTGCGGCCGCCCGCCCTGGCTTCCAGTTCCCTCCAGCAGCTCGAGGGCTTTCTCTCCCAGGCTCTCGCCGAGCAGCTGCCGCCGGAGAAGGCCGAGGCTCTGGGGGCGGCTTACGCCCGCTTCGGTCTGCTTCCCGATACGTTGCAGCTGGCTCAGCTCCTGCGCTCGCTCCTCCTCGAGCAGGTCGTCGGCTACTACGACCCCGGGCGCGACACGCTCTACGTGGTGGAGGGTGTTCCCTCCAGCCAGCTGGAGCCGGTGCTGGTGCACGAGCTGGTTCACGCCCTGCAGGACCAGCACACGGACCTGGACTCGCTCATGCGGGCGGTGCACGATCATAACGACCGCGCGTCCGCCGCCCAGGCCGCGCTGGAGGGACACGCGACGTACGTCATGATGGAGTGGCTGCTCTCGCGTCAAACCGGGGCGCCGGTCGACCTCACGGCCCTGCCCGACCTGGGCAGCATGTTGGGCGCACTCGATCCGGCCGTCCTCGCCGGGACTCCCGTGCTCCGGGACGCTCCAAGAGTGATCCGCGAATCGCTCATCTTCCCGTACATCGGCGGGCTCGTCTTCCTTCAGCGCGTCTGGTCCTTGGACGACGAGCGCCCGGTGCCGTTCGGCATGAGCCTCCCCGAGTCCAGCGAGCAGGTGATCCACCCGGAACGCTTCGTCGCCCGGGACCGGCCCTCCGAGGTCTCTTTCCTCAACGACCCGTCGGAAGGATGGACGGAAGTTCACACGGATGGGCTCGGAGAGTTGGAGATGCGCATCTTCCTGGAAGAGCACCTCGGCGAGTCGGCCGAGGCAGCGTCCGCAGCCGAAGGATGGGATGGTGACCGCTACCGCCTACTGCGCGGCGAGGCGGGAGAGGTGCTGATTTGGAGCACCGTGTGGGACTCGGGCGAGGACGCGGCTGAGTTCGAAGGCGCCGTAAGACGGGCTTTCGCGACAAGATACGACGATGCGGCCGATCGAAGCGTGAGCGTCGAGGCCAGCCTCGTCGGTGATCGATCGGTGGTGCGCGTCGTGGACTCGCCGGCCGCCCTCTCGGATGACTCGCTCGCTGAGGCGCTGGATTTCGAAGTCAGCGGCGGCTGAGGGCGAAAGACCGTGGAGGACCCGGACGAGAGCTCGCTGAGGATTCAGGTGCCCGGGCGAGACCCGGCGGCCTACGACGTGCGGGTCGAGAGAGGCTGCTTCACCGATCTCGCCGCGTCGTGTCTGGGCGCCGCTCCGGCGCACCGCTACGCGATCATCTCCGACAGCCGGGTGGCAGCCCTATACGGAACGAGCGCGCTGGAGCAATTCGAGAAGGCCGGAGTGGAAGCCGAGCTCTTCACCTTCCCGGCCGGCGAGTGGAACAAGACGCGCGTCGAATGGGCTCGCGTCTCCGATGCACTGCTCGAAGCGGGCTTCGGCCGCGACACGGCGGTGGTGGCGGTCGGTGGCGGCGTGACGGGAGACCTCGCAGGCTTTGTAGCCGCGACCTACATGCGCGGCGTTCCCCACATTCAAGTCCCGACCTCTCTGCTCGCCATGTTGGACAGCTCCGTCGGCGGAAAGACGGGCTTGGACACGCCCGGGGCCAAGAATCCGATCGGCGCCTTCCACCACCCCGGTCTGGTTCTCATCGACCCCGAATTGCTGTCGTCTCTACGGGCGTTCCAGCTCTCGTCGGGGTTGGCCGAAGCCGTTAAGGCAGCCGCCGTCGCGGACGAGGGTCTGTTCGCCTGGCTCGAGGCGAACGCGAAGGCCTTGGTCGAGAAGGACGTAGACCTGGCGACGGAGCTGATCGAGCGTGCCGTTCGAATCAAGGCGGCCGTGGTGGAGGAGGACCCGAACGAGACGGGCAGGCGCGAAGTCTTGAACTTCGGCCACACGGTAGGGCATGCGCTGGAGGCGTTGGGTGGGTTCGATGTTCTGCACGGCGAAGCGGTCGCGTGCGGCATGCGGGTGGAATCGAGGCTCGGGGAGCTACTGGACGTCACCGAGGATGGGACGGCTAGGCGATTGGAGGAGCTGCTTTCGGCGTGCGGTTTGGACCGCACCGTCGAAGAGGAATTCACGGCGGATCGTGTATTGGAGGCTGCCAGCGCGGACAAGAAGGTGCGCAGCGATCTCCTACGCGTCGTCCTTCTGCGGCGGGTTGGCGAAGTGGCGTTGACGGCTCACGGTGAGTATGCGCATCGAATAGCGGCGGACCTGGCTCCCGGTTTGCTGAGGACGGCTTTACGGTCGCCGAGCGGAGCGGCAGATTCCAAGTAGTGGAAGGCCGCGTGGCTACCGGCCGTACGTCGGCGTATGGTGAAGGCTGAAGGAGGACGAAGAGGAGTGACGGTCACCGAGACACGTGCAGATCCGCTCACGCTCGGAGAAGTGCTTCGGGCGGAAGCCCGCCTGCGGCCAGGCGTACCGCTCCTCGTCTCCGGCGAGCGCTCCTGGTCGTACGAGAGGGTCGACACGGAGTCGACTTCGCTGGCCGCAGCGCTCTCCGAGCTCGGCGTGGAAACGGGCGACCGCATTGCTATCCAGCTACCCAACTGGCCCGAGTTTGCCCTTGCCGTGTTCGCGGCGGCCAAGCTCGGAGCCACGGTCGTCCCTCTGAGTCCGGGGCTCGCTCCAAGGGACGTTCAATTCATGCTCCGGAACTCCGAGTCCACGGTGGTCGTGGCCGCCGAGCAGTACATGGGACGGGACTATCTGCAGCTCTTCGAGAGCCTTCTGGTGGGCCTTCCCGACCTGCAGTACTTGGTCACCGTCGGCGAAGAGGACCTTTGGTACGACGATCGTATCTACCAGTTCGAGGATCTGCTCTCGGCCGGGCGGGGCCGCGAGTTGCCGGACGCAGAACTGGACCCGCACGAGTCCCCCCAGGCGATCCTCTACACGGCGGGAACGACGGGAAAGCCGAAGGGCGTGATGCTCTCGCATGCCAACCTGATCAGCACGGCGCGCGCGACCGCGAGAGCGATTCAGCTGGATTCGGAAGACGTTACCCTGTGCTCGGTGCCGCTGTTCAACATCTTCGGGATCAGTGCTCTTCTTGGTGGCCTCGTCACCGGATCGACCGTCGTGTTGCAGGAGCGGTTCGAGCCGGACGAGGCTCTGCGGCTCGTCGAGAAGCACCGAGCCACCGTGTTTCATGGTGTGCCTACGATGTTCGTGATGGCCTTGCGCGAAGCCGAAGGGAGCGAGCTGGATCTCTCGTCGCTCCGCACCGGCATCGTGGCGGGAGCTCCCGTTGACCCCGCTTTGGCGGACCGGATTCGCAAGGCGCTCGTGCCGGAGGTGGAGATCGGTTACGGGCTGACCGAGACCTCGCCGACCGTGTCTCTCACGTCGCCCGAAGATCCCGGCGACAAGCGGATCACCACGACAGGACGGCCGCTGGCCGGCGTTTCCGTCGAGATCCGCGGGCAGGACGGCGAGGGCCTGCCCGCCGGCACCGAAGGCCAGATCGTCGTCAAGGGCTTCAACGTGATGCTCGGCTACTTCCGGCAGCCGAGAGAGACCGCGGCCGCCTTCTCGGAGACGGGCCACCTGCGGACGGGCGACTTAGGCGTGATCGATGCGGAAGGCTACCTGTCCATCGTCGGTCGAGCCGGCGATTCCATCATCCGGGGCGGCTACTCGATTCACCCGCGCGAGGTGGAGGACCACGTTCGATCTCATCCCGCCGTGCTGGAAGCGGTCGTCGTGGGCGTCCCCAACGAAGTGCTAGGCGAGCTGATTTGCGCTTGTGTTCAGCTCGTGGAAGGTGCGATCATTACGGAGGAAGAGCTGCGCGAGTACTGTGCATCGGAGCTTGCCGGTTACAAGGTCCCGGATCTCGTGCGCTTTCTTGAGGTATTCCCTATGACGCCGAGTGGAAGGATCCAGCGCGCGGAAGTCTCGCGAATGACGCGCGCGGAGATCTCCTCCTCGGAGGACTGACCGCCTAGACCGGCCTCATGGCAGGCACGGGTGCGGCGGATAGTCCAGTCGTCAGCCGCCGGGTCGCGGCCGGATTTGTGGCCACCCGCCGGCGTTGATGCGATTGCGGCCCCGGTCGGCCGCTACACGGAAGAAGGAGAGACTCCCCGCATCGTCCCCCTCGGTGATCCGAGGGCGAGATCGGGGGGCCTCTCGCCCGCTAACGCGGGTTAAGTCTTTGACAAACGGACACTTGTGTCCGACATGACAGGCGAGAGGTAATGAACGAACACTACCAGACAATGGCGCACGTCGCCGTCACCCAACCCCCATCCCAGAACGCCGCCCTCCTGATCGACTTCGACAACGTCACCATGGCGATCCGGTCGAATCTGGCGGTGGAGCTACGCAAGCTCCTCGATTCGGACATGATCCGCGGAAAGGTCTCTGTCCAGCGGGCATACGCCGATTGGAGGCGCTATCCGCAATACGTCGTACCGCTCTCCGAGGCATCGATCGATCTGATCTTCGCCCCGGCGTACGGCTCCACGAAGAAGAACGCCACCGACATTCGGCTGGCGATCGACGCGCTGGAGATCGTCTTTACCCGTCCCGAAATCGGCACCTTCATTCTGCTGTCCGGGGACTCCGACTTCTCCAGCATGGTGCTGAAGTTGAAGGAGTACGGAAAGTACGTGATCGGCGTGGGCCTGCAGGAGTCGGCCTCGGATCTGCTCGTGCAGAATTGTGACGAGTATTACAGCTACAGCAGCCTTTCGGGGCTGACCTCATTCGCGGATATGCACCGTGAGAGCTTGGGTCCGTGGGAGCTTTGCGAGCGCGCTCTTCAGAGGATGGTGGAGCGTGGCGACGTAATGCGTTCCGATCGAATGAAGCAGGTGATGGTCGAGCTGGATCCCTCCTTCGACGAGAAGGCGCTCGGTTTCACGAAGTACAACAAGTATCTGAGCGAGGCTGCCTCCCGAGGCTTGATCACCCTCCGCAAGCTCGAGAACGGCCAGTTCGAGGTCGGCGAGCCGACGCAAAAGGCACTCGTCACCGACGAAGGCGCCGGCGGCTACGCCGAAGGCCCCGTCACAGTTGGCATCCCCACTGAGGCGCCGGCAGAGAAGAGATCCAGGGGCGGGCGCGGCAGGGGGCGGCGGAGGTCGCCGAAGCCGGCCGAGCGAGCCCCTCGAGCTGCGGTCGAGACCGAGGAGAGCACCCCCGAGGTGCGCCAAAGCGCTGCGGAGATGCCCGACGAACCCGTCAAAGCCGGCCGCTCGGTAGGCGGGCTCCGGGAAGCGTACAATCTGCTCCGTGACGTAGTCGCTTCGGCATCGCGCAGCGGCAGCGGGGTGCGCGACTCGGAGGTAAAGCGAGAGATGTTGAAGCAGCAGCCCGGGTTCGACGAATCCGAGCTGGGATTCAGCAAATTCAGCCGCTTCCTGAAGCAGGCGCACGACGAGGAGATCGTGAACGTCGAGAAGGCAGACGACGGAAACCTGCAGATCGCTCCACTGGCGAGCGCGGGCGACGATCCGAGGGAGACTCGTCGCGGACGACGAGGACGGAAGGGCCGTCGCGGTCGAAAGCCGGATCCGACGTCAACCGAACCTGCCCGGGAAGAGCCGGTGGCAACCGAGGGTCCGGCCGGTCAGGCCGATGAGCCTGCAGCCGAGAGCCTGGACCACCAGGCGGCCGAGGGCCCGGCCGGCCCGGCCAATGAGCCTGCAGCCGAGGAGGCAGTGGCCAAATCGGTCGAGGTCCCACCGAAACAGGCTTCCCAGCGGCCACGTGGCCTGGGTCACCGCCGCGGAAGCCGCGGCGCGGCGGAACCGCCTGCGAAACAGACGGCCGGCAAGAAACCGCCGGAGCGGAGTGACGCTCGGGAACCCTCCGCCCAGGCGGACCTCGAGTTCGGCTCCCGGCAAGCCGAGTCTGCGCAGCAGAAGGAGCCGCTCGCGGCCAAGCCCGCTTCGCTCTCCCGCTTTCGCAGCGGTGCCAGAGGCCGCGGTCCTTCGCCGGCTCCCGGGGCGGCAACGGAACCATCGGAGGACAGCTCCGAGAGGCCGAGTAGCACCGAGGAGATGTCGGATGCGGTCGAGCACATGGTGCGCAACTACAAAGGCGTCGGCCGGAAGACGGCCGAGACGTTGGCCGAGGAGCTCGGCGCTGACGTGCTGGCGGTCATCGACGCGGATCCGGACCGAATTCGGTCCATCCTGCCGGGACGTCGGGCCGAGGCCGTGATCGCCGGCCGCACGTCGGAACGCGAACAAGGATAGCAACAAGCTCGCGGTACCAGCTGGTGGAGCGTCGGGATGGGCAGTCGAGACCGGCAAGCCGATCGCTGAGCCCCCTCGGAACAGACTTCTACGCCCGCCCGGCCGAGGTCGTAGCGCCCGCGCTTCTCGGCCAGATACTGGTGTCGGAGAGCGCTGACGGCTGCGTCTCCGGCCTTATCGTCGAGACCGAGGCCTACACCGGGCCTGACGATCCCGCCTGCCATGCTGCGGAGCGCATCGGGCGCACCGAGCGAAACGATCCTCTGTACGGCGCTCCTGGCACGGCCTACATCCACATGAACTACGGAGTTCACTGGTGCCTGAACGCCGTGACCGATCGGGAGGGGTATCCCGCTGCGGTGCTCATCCGGGCGCTCGAGCCCCTGGCGGGCGAGGCGATCATGCGCTCCAGACGGGGACGAGAGGAGCTGACGAACGGTCCCGCCAGACTCACGCAGGCGCTGGGCGTGGGCCCTCAGCACCAGCGCCACTTTCTCGGTGAATCTCCACTTTGGATCGGAGCGGGCGCGGAGGTCGACGGCGAGTCGATCGTCGTGACGTCTCGGGTCGGCATCACGCGGGCGCGCGAGCGGAAGCTGCGGTTCTACGTGAAGGAGAGCGAGTGGGTCTCCCGCCGCTGACCGAAGACTTGCTGCGGCTGCACCACGAGGCCTTCGTCTTCGATGGCCACAACGATGTGGCGTTGCGGATGTTGGCGGGAGAGGATCCGTCGCGGCGGCTGGAGAGTGGCCATCTGGACCTCCCGCGGATGCGGGAAGGCGGCTTTGACGGCGGCATCTTCGCTCTGTGGAACGATCCCGAGTCCGAGCGCCCGCTGAACTACGTGCTGGATTCCGCCTCCCGTCTGCGTTCATTCGTGGAGGATTCGGCGGGGATGAAGCTCGTTCTCACGGCCGGCGATCTAGCGGCGGCTGAGGAGGCCGGAGAGGTGGCCGTGGTTATCGGAGTGGAGGGGGCCTACGGGGTCGGGGACCCCGACGATGTCGATCGCCTGTACGATGCCGGGGTGCGGTGCGTCACACTCACCTGGATGGCGCACACCGCCTGGGCCGACGCGTCGGGCATCGAACCCGTCCACGGAGGCCTCACCGGCGAGGGCCGCCGGATTCTCGGCCGCATGGAAAAGCTGGGAGTCATCGCCGACATCAGTCACGCGGCCGACACGACAGCCAGTGATGTGCTTGCCGTAGCGGAGCGGCCGGTGATTGCTTCGCACTCCGGAGTGCGACGGGTTGCAGATCACCACCGGAACCTCACCGACGAGCTCTTGGAAGCTCTCGCGCTCGGCGACGGGGTTCTCGGCGTCGTCTTCTTCAGCGGCTACCTGGATAAGGGCTTCTGGCACGCCTCGAACGAGCTCGGACACAGGCTGGAGAAGCAGGGCGCGGATACGAGCTCGAACCCACGGAGCTTCCTCGCTCGCGCGGTGGCGAACGAGCTGCCTCAGGTGCCGTTCGAGAGGCTCATGGAGCACTTCCGCGGCGCGATCTCGGTCGCCGGGTCCGATCATGTCGGACTGGGCAGCGATTTCGATGGCGTAGTCGCGTTGCCCGAAGGCCTCGAGGACGTGCGCGATCTTCCCAAAATCACGGCTGCCCTAGCCGGTTCGGGTCTGAGCCACTCCGATGTGCGCTCCGTGTTGGGCGGAAACTTCCGGCGCATCATCCAGGGCTGGCTTGCTTGACGTTCTCTCGTAACCGGCTGGATCTTCAATAGATGCCAGATCCCGGTGTCCTGTCGCTTCTGCCGCCGCTGCTCGCCATCGCGCTCGCCGTGTACACCCGCGAGGTCTATCTGTCTCTAGCGGCCGGCATCTGGCTTGGTTGGACGATTGTCGCCGGATGGGATCCGCTCATGGGAGCCGGGAGCGCGGTCAACGAGACCATCGCCGTGCTCGGCGAACCGGGCAACGCCCGCATCCTCTTTTTCACCTTCATTGTCGGATCGCTGATCGCGATCGTTCAGGCAAACGGTGGCGTGGACGGCTTTATGCGCTGGGTCGAGCGGCGTGGGTGGGTCACCGACGGACGCCGGGCCCAGCTGCTGGCCTGGCTCATCGGTGTCGTGATCTTCATCGAATCCAACATCACGATCCTCGTGACGGGTTCCGTCTGCCGGCCGTTGTTCGACCGCTTCCGCATCTCTCGTGAAAAGCTGGCTTATCTGGCCGACTCGACGTCGGCTCCGATCTGCGTCCTCGTGCCGTTCAACGCCTGGGGCGGCTACATCCTTGGCCTCTTGGCTGCCCTCGGTGTGGCCGCTCCGATGTCCGTGTTCATCGCGGCGATCCCGCTGGTGAGCTCCACTGGGCGCACGCTGGCGCTCTCGCGGATCCGGACGAGATCGCGCCCCCTGCACCGCCTGGCATTCCGCGACGGCCCGTGAATTTGATCGCGCCAGTGGCAGCCATGGTGCTGTCGATGCCGGTGGGGATGTACGTGACGGGCGGCGGAGACATGTCGGCCGGCTCGGGGTCCCTGAGCGTCCTGTGGGCGGTCATCATCGGTGTGGGCGTCGCCTCGATCCTGACCCTCGGCCAGCGGCTGCTGTCCATGCAGGAGCTCAGCCGCGTCAGCCTCCACGGGGCTGGAGGGCTGACGGGGATGGCACTCGTGCTCCTTCTCGCGATCGCGCTGGGAGCCGTGACCGTGGAGCTGGGAACAGGCGAGTACGTCGCCGGCCTCGTGGCGGGCCGGGTGGCGCTTCCCGTGCTGCTTCCGATCATCTTCCTGGCGGGCGCGGCGACGTCGTTCGCGACCGGCAGTAGCTGGGGGACGTTCGCGATCATGGTACCGGTGGCCGTACCGTTGGCCGTGTCGCTAGACCTTCCCGTGGCCCCGTTCGTCGCGGCCGTCCTCTCGGGCGGCATCTTCGGCGACCACTGCAGTCCGATCAGCGACACGACCGTGGTCTCGTCGCTGGCCGCGGCCTCCGATCACATCGAGCACGTCCGCACGCAGCTGCCCTACGCGTTGACCGCGGGCGGCTTCGCGATGCTGGCGTTCGCCGTCACCGGCGGCATCTTGGCGGTATGATGGCTCTCGAGCGGAATCCCGGCCGCTGCTTTTCGATGATCGCGTTCACGTCGATGACGATCGGGCCGACGCTCTTCGACCCACCTGCAGGACATGCGGCGGCGGCGCAGGCCGGCAGTGCATCGGTCGGAGGTGAACAGCGTCCGTCGGCGGCGCAGGAGGCAGTGATGTCCGATGAACAGACGCAAGCTCTGGAGCGTTTCGCCGCATTGGCACTTGAGTGTGTCCACAAGGAGTACCCGAACAAGATCGCGCACGTCATGCAGAGCGACGAGGATCTGGCGCCGCCCCGGCGCCTCACGCCGGCGTTCTACGGGTGCTACGACTGGCACTCCTCCGTGCACGGCCATTGGCTGCTCGCGCGCTTGGCGCGGACGAATCCCGAGGCGGCGTTCGCGGGGCCGGCTCGAGCCGCTTTGGGCCTTAGCCTGACTCGGTCCAACATCGAGCAGGAGGCGGCGTATCTGAGAGGGGAAGGAAGGATCTCCTTCGAGCGCCCATATGGCCTTGCCTGGTTGCTCCAGCTGGCGGCCGAGCTTCGAGAGTGGGAGGATCCGGCAGCCGTGGAGTGGAGCGCCGCTCTGGCGCCGCTGGAAGAAGAGGCGGCCTCCCGGATCGCCGAGTGGCTGCCCAAGCTCACCTATCCGATCCGCACGGGAGAGCACTCGCAGACCGCCTTTGCCTTCGGCCTCATGTTGGATTGGGCGCGAATCGCCAGGAACAATGAGTTCGCGGCGCTTCTTTCCGAGACCGTCCTCCGCCTGTACTCCGGTGATCGAGGCTGCCCGCTCGCTTACGAGCCGTCCGGACAGGATTTCCTATCGCCGTGCCTCGCCGAGGCCGATCTGATGCGGCGGGTGCTCGGGCCGACGGAGTATGCCGATTGGCTGTCGGCATTCCTCCCCGGTGTCCCGACGGACGACCGTTCCATATGGCTCGTGCCCGCGGTCGTGTCGGACCGGTCCGACCCGAAGCTCGCACACCTGGACGGCCTCAACCTGAGCCGTGCCTGGATGCTGGAGGGGATCGCATCCGGGCTGCCGGACGAGGATCAGCGGCTGCCGGCTCTCGGGTCGGCGGCCGAGAAACACCGCACCAGCGGCCTGGAGGGCGTCACGGGCGAGTTCTACGAGGGTGGGCACTGGCTCGGGAGCTTCGCTACCTACCTCGTGACCGGGAGAGGTCTGGCGCCTTAGCGAGCGAGCTGCCGGTCTGCACGCCGGTGCGCGGGACCTCTATATTCGTTTTGACTTCCAAAGCCACGAACATGGAGCGCTAGATGGTAGAGACATTATCCACGATGCTGCCGATCGGGACACCGGTTCCGAGCTTCAGGCTGGAGAACGCCGTGGACGGGCGAGAGGTATCGCCTGAGGACTTCGCGGATCACCCCGCGCTGCTCGTGATGTTCATCTGCAACCACTGCCCGTTCGTGAAGCACGTGATGGACGAGATCACGAGGTTGGGAGAGGATTTTCTTCCGCGCGGGGTCGGGATCATCGCCAT
This sequence comes from Gemmatimonadota bacterium, assembly GCA_039589875.1. Taxonomy (GTDB): domain Bacteria; phylum Gemmatimonadota; class Gemmatimonadetes; order Palauibacterales; family Palauibacteraceae. Next base: position 62,982 of record JBDHGL010000006.1, on the reverse strand, counting down.
CAACGCCAACGATCCGCTCGGCTACCCGCAGGACGGTCCCGAGAACATGAAGCGCCTGGCGGAGGAGCGTGACTGGGGGTTCCCATTCGTTCTCGACGAGACGCAGGATGTGGCGAAGCGGTTTCGGGCTGCCTGCACGCCGGATTTTTTCGTGTTCGACGGAGAGCGGCAGCTGGCCTACCGAGGGCAGCTGGATGACAGCCGGCCCGGCAACGACGTTGCCGTCACCGGCCGGGACCTCCGGGCGGCGATCGAGGCCGTTCTGGCGGGAGATCCCGTATCTGAACAGCAGAAGGCGAGCATAGGCTGCAACATCAAGTGGCGACCGGGCAACGCGCCTCCCTACTTCGGTTAGACGTGCAGTTGTCATCCGAGCTGCCGGCGAACCTCCAACAGATCGTTGACATGTTCGCCGCGGCGCCGCGAGATTTGCGGCTCCAGGCTCTGCTCGATTTCTCCAGACGAGTTCCGGAGCCGCCGCGTGATCTCATCGGCTCGGACATCTTCGAAAACGTCCCGGAGTGCCAGACTCCGTTCGCCCTGGCGACGGAGGTGAACGACGCGGGTGAGGTGCAGATCTACTTCGATGCGCCCGCCGAGGCGCCCACCGTCCGGGGTTACGCCGGAATCCTTCTCGAGGGACTCAAGGGTGCGACGCCGGAGGAGATCCAGAGCGTGCCCCTCGACTTCTACATGAAGATGGGGCTCGTGGAGCTGGTCACGCCGCTCCGCCTCCGCGGCATGGAGGCGATCCTCGCGCGCCTTAAGAACCGGCTGCGGGAGGCGGCTTAGCCCGCTGCGACGGCTCGAGCCAGCACCATCAGCCCGAGTCCGAGTCCGATCATCAGGACCTGCGGAAGCGCGTGCTTCGGCTCCCGCGAGCGGTGCAGCTCGGGGATGAGATCGGCAGCCGCGATGTAGATAAAGCTGGCCGCCGAAATGGTGATCAAAGCGGCCTCCAGCCCCTCGACCCGGCTGCCGATCCACAAGACGAAAATGGCGCCGAGGATCGCAGTTGTTCCCGAGAGGAAATTGAAGAGGAGGGCTTGCCGGGGAGACAGGCCTCCGTGGACGAGCACGCCGAAGTCTCCGAGCTCCTGCGGGACCTCATGCAACAGGACGGCGAGCGTCGTGACCACACCGACTGCCGGGTCCACCAGGTACGCGGCCGCGATCACCATCCCGTCCAGGAGGTTGTGGACGCCGTCGCCCAGCAGAACCATGGTGACGATCGGATGAGCACGGGCCTCCGGGCCCGCTTCCAGCGCCGAGCCGATCAATCCCTCCCCCGGGTGCGCGTGCTCCCGATGCCTCTCCCCCACCGGCTCCGCGTGCTCGGTCCCGTGGTGGTGGTGCCAGAGAAATTTCTCGAGCACGAAGAACCCGAAGAACCCGCCGAGCAGATAAAGGGAGAAGGGAAGCCCGGTGCCGAGCCGGTCCACCGCTTCCGGAAGCAGGTGGATGAACGCTCCGCCCAGCAGGCTGCCTGCCGCCAAGCTGACCATGTAGAGCTGGAGACGCCGCAACCGCACCGGGTCCTGCGAGAGCGCAAACACGCCGACGAGCGACACCAGGCTCACCACAAACACGCTGAGCAGCGTGTAGGCCCAAAGCTGAGCGGTGGTCAGCAAGACGTCAGACGGCTCGCTCGTCCCACCATCCGCGAAGCAGGAAGGCGAGGAGAAGCACCGCGGCGAACGTGCAGACCACGACGGGCCCGGTCGGCAGGTCGCCTACGTAGGAGATAAGAAGGCCAGTCACGACCGCTGCCGAGCCTGATGCCCATGCGATCAACAGGAGACGTGCCGGCCGGCCTGTGAAGAGGAAGGCGACGACGGCCGGGATGACGAGGAAGCTGAACACGAGCAGCACGCCCGCCACGTCCACGGAGAGCGTGACCATGATGCCGAAGAGCGCGTAGAACAGAAGATCCCAGCCCTTGATCGACCAGCCGGCGGACTTGGCCAGCTCCGGCTGGAGCGAGATCGTCAGGAAACGGCGCCGCAAAAGCCAGTGAATGATTCCGAGCGCCGCGTAGACGACACCGATGCGCGCGATTTTGGGCCAGGTCACCCAGAGGAGCGATCCGGTGAGCAGCTGCTCGACGTGCTCGGCTCCTCGCGGAGCCTGTGACGCCAACAGAATGGTCGCGGCCGAGGCCACCACGAACACGATTCCAATGATCGCCTCCTGCGTGATATACGGATTCTCCATCCGAGTCACGCTAAACAGCCCGGCCGCGAGCAGAGTGGTAAAAAGGCCGATGAGATAGGCGCCCGTAGACCCCGCCTCGAAGCCGGCGAAGACCGCGGCCGTCCAGCCGAGAGCCGCCATCTGAGCGATCGCGAGGTCGACGAAGATGATCCCGCGAGCGATGACGTGGATCCCGAGATACGCATGCAAGCTCAGGAGGAGCAACGCGGCGACTAGCGCCGGGAGCATCAGATCCAGCATGCTCAGTCTCGCTGCCCGGCTTGGCCGGCGAATGCTTCCGCCAGCTGCGACACCCACAGATCCACGAGCGCGAAGTAGTCGTCGACTCCCTCCGCACCGCCGACGGAGTGAGGAACGATCAACGCCGCTGCGCCCGTGCGGGCCGCGACGCTCTCGATCTGGCTGCGGCTGAAGAAGTTGGCGGCGAGCAGGGCGGGAATCTCGTTCTCGGCCATCCAGTCGATGAGCTCGCGCACGTGTCCCGGCGAGGGCGGGATGCCGACCTTCGGCTCGACGTACATGCCGCAGTCCACGCGGAAGCGGGCAGTGAAGTAGATCCAGTTCTTGTGATAGCAGGCCATCTCGCGGTCCCGGAAGTGGAACCCTTCCGCCAGCCAGCCTCCCAAGTAATCCGTCAACGGCCGTTCCTGGTAACTCTTCTCCTCCAGGAAGCTCCAGAGCCGGTGGGTGCGAGCGAGCTCGAACAGGGTCTCGTTTCCGAAGATCTCCACGAGCCTCTCACCGAACAGGCGTCGCAACAGGCGGTCTTCGAACGCGCTGGCGTTCGCCTCGTACGTCGCGGAACGATCCGCGTCGATCCGCCTGAGGCCGGCGAGGATGTTGCGTCCGATAATGATGGTGTTGATCGGGTCCGTATGGATATGCGGGTTGCCGAACACGTGCACGTCGCCTTCACCTCTGGAGACGACGGCCGGGATGTCGAGTAGCTCGACTCCGGTATATGCCGCGACGTAGCCGGACGCGCCGTCCAGCACCTTCGAGTTGCCCGCCCGGTCGAGCAGCGTTGGGACCCAGAGCTCCAGATCGAGCCCGGTGGCCACGAAGAGATCCGCCTTCTTGATGAGCGCCGCGAAGCTCGGCCGCGGCGTCACGAAGTGAGCATCCTCGTCTCCCCTGGCAATCGCCTCGACGTCCGCCAGGTCGCCGGCGATCTCCTTCGCGATCGACGCGTAGGTCGGAAGGGTGGTCACGATCCGCAGCTTCTCCTGCGAGCCGGCTGCCGAGGGAATCACGATCTGGGCCAGGCAGGCCGCGAGGAGCGCCCCGAAGAGGGGCCGTCGGCGGGACCAGGCCGTGGAACCGCGTGCGGCCCGTTCGCTCGATGTCGTGTCACGATCCGTCATGTTGCCATCCAACATGAGGTTACGAGCCGACACAGCTCTCTGCCAACACATCAGTACGTCGCATGCTTGTGCGGGCCGACGGCCCACACCGTCTGGAACAGCAGCGTGAAGTCGGTCGATTCGCCGACTCGTCTGACGATGTTGCCCTGGAGCCGAAGGCGGACCCACTCGCTCTGCCACCAAGAGATGCTGGGTACGAACTGGAGAACGTCGGGGCTTGCCTCGAACGGATCCAGGTAGTCGGCCCTGAAGCCGACCTCCCACTGACGAGCGAACTTGTAATGGGCCTGCCCATATCCGCCGTTCCCGTGGATGGCCAGTCCCTCCTGATTCCGACGGGCGAAGTACCACTCCGCCTTGAGCTGCAGGTCCTGGTACAAAGCTCGGTTCGGGGGAGTCCACCGGTAGGCCACGTCCACCGAAAAGAGGCTCGAGTTGAGATCCGCATCGCTGTTCCGGCCGACGACCCCGTCGACGCCGACCTGCAGATAGGAAGCGGGGCCGAGGTCGAAGAAGCTTTGAGTGCGGCCCAGGAAGCTCGGCTGCTTACCGCCGTCGAACAGGGCCTCGTTCGTTCCGGCCGCCATCTCGATCCACGTGGACTGCGTGAGCGATCCGGTCTGGAGGAGCGGCAACGCGAGTGAGAAACCGGTCTGAATGAGACCGTCGTCACCGACGAAGTTCGTGATCGGCAGCGGCCGATCCACTTCGAGCAGAGCGTGATTATGCCACCGGTTGTAGAGTCCGAGTTCCTGCCGGTACTTGCCCAGCTTGAGGCTCATCCCGGCAGGAAGGGCGATCCAGTCGACGTAGCCCTCTTCCAGCTCGACGCCTACGCCATGGATCTCTTCGCCCTCTTCGTCGGGCGTGAGGCCGGCGATTTGTAGCTCCTCCTCGCGCGACAGGAAGATCGCGGTTCTGGCGAACGGGTCCAGGACCGCCTGAAAGCTGAACTCGAACTCGCGCGGGATCGCCGTGGCCCTCGTATCGGCGTCGCTCGGGGCGAGTAGGGCGCCCACCACATCGCCCGTAATGCTGATCTCGGGGTTTAGGAAGCGCAGGCTGCGGGTGCGGCTCCCTTGCGGCTCTTCCGTAGCCTCGCCCGACGCCGACGCCGTTTCGTCTCCGATCTCCTCACGAGCCGCGGCCCGGAGCGCTTCGAGCTCATCATCGGCTTCCCCGGCCGCTTCCGCGTCCACCCGTTCGACCGCGTCGCCCCGTTCCGGCGTGATGCCGGCGGCCGCGACCGCCTCCCTCAGGCTCGAGAGCTCATCGAACAGGCTGTCGATGCGGGTCTCGAGCGAGGAGATCCGCGCCAGAATGGTATCTTGCTGGGCGGTTCGAGAGGCCTCGGCCGTGTCCTGTCCGATTGCGGGTCGCACGCTGAGCGCAGCGCTCAGCATGAGCATCAGGCAACCGACCACCCAGCCTGGTGTCTTGGAAACCACGTTTCCCCCTGTTCGGCTTTGCAAGCATGATTGAGCCTCCCGACGCGGAACTACGTCGAGCAGGCGCTGTCATCTTCTCTGCCTGCGGTCGGTGTGGCCGCCAGCGGAGATCAGACGACGGACAGCTCTAGCCGGTGAGGGGAGGGGCGCGGGGGAGAGAAGGGTTGCGTGGTGTGGAACCGGAGGGAGACTCGTGGCGACGGAATCCGGTCGACGCGGTCTCGGGGCTGGGCGCCGGCCCGGGCGTCCTATCGATCTGAATCGCGAAGGAGTTCGCGAGCTGCCTACAGGCGGCGTGGTCGTGCTGGCCCGAACAGCGGCCGGGATCATGCGCCGCCTCGACCGAGGCTCCTTCGCTCAGCTCTACCGCGTCGAGCACGGCTCGGGCGGTCGAAACGCCTAGGGTAACGATGCACATCGCCCCCGCGACTCTGCGCCTGAGAAGCCTATGTGACGCTAACATCGGTAGTTGCTCGCGCCTCCCACGTCGGATCGGCCTGCACGTTTTTCGGATCCACCGCCAAGTGGCAACGATTGGGCCAAACATCGAGCCAAAAACATAGATGCTGGTGGTAAGCGGGACGAGCCTTCGGGCTCCCAGTCCGGAGTTCGTTTGGTTACATTGTAGCGGCAGGTTGGTGTAAGGCTCGTTTTTGAGCCGATAGCGAAAACGAGTGACTCAGCTCTCTCGACGGACGCCACGCCCGGCGCGGGAAGGCGGAAACTGGAGAGGCTCGGTCTATGCCTGGGATAGGGCATCAGAAAACTCCTTGCACTACCTCAAGGGGCGGCGAAAGCCGCCCCTTTTTTGTGTCCAGCTTTCTGGCATCGCGGTCGCCCCGCCGCTACCATCGTCCATCCGAAGCCGAATAACACACGCCTAGATAGACGGCATGCCCAAGGTCAGAGTCACTCGCCGGCTTCATTTTGCGGCCGGTCATCGGCTCCACAATCCGTCGTACGACGAGGCGAAGAACCGCGCCGTCTTCGGGGCGTGCAGCAATCCGAGCGGGCATGGACACAACTACGAGCTCGAGGTGACCGTCGATGGGGAAGTCGATCCCGAGACCGGGTATGTGATCGACGTGAAGCGGCTGCGGGACCTGGTGGGAGATCACGTCGTTGGGGACCTTGATCATGCCAACCTGAACCTGGATGTCGCCTGGCTAGAGGGGGTGAATCCCACCGCCGAGAATCTGGCGATCGGAATCTGGGACCGGCTCGAGGGCCGGTTGGACGGAGCGCGGTTGGTGTCGGTGAGGCTGTGGGAGACGGAACGTAATCTGGTGGAGTACCGCGGTGAATGATGACGGACTGAAACTCGAAACGAGGGCTCCCGAGATCCCGGGCGAGGATGGAGATGCGGATCCGAGGTTGGCTTCGGCGAGTCTCGAAGAGCTGATTGCCGAGCAGCTACGAAGGTTGGGGGAAGATCCTTCCCGGCCCGGCTTGCTGCAGACACCCAGGCGAGTAGCCGAATCCCTCCGCTGGTTGACGCGCGGATACACGGCCTCTCTCGAGGGAGCGATCGGCGACGGCGCGTTCGAGGAGAGACACGACAGCATGGTCCTCGTGAAGGACATCGAGCTGTATTCCATGTGCGAGCACCACATGCTGCCGTTCTTCGGGAAGGCACACGTCGCGTACATTCCGAACGGGAAGATCATCGGTCTCAGCAAGGTGCCCCGTCTGGTCGAAATCTATGCCCGGCGACTCCAGGTTCAGGAGCGTCTGACGGAGGAGATTGCCGGCGCGCTGGAAGAGGCCGTGGACCCGCGCGGAGTGGGAGTGGTCGTGGAGGCATATCACCTCTGCATGATGATGCGCGGCGTCGAAAAGCAGAACAGCAAGACGATCACCAGCGCCGTCCGAGGCCTCTTTCGGAGCGATCCCCGAACGCGAGAAGAATTCCTCAGGCTGGCCCTCTCTCAGCCTCACGCCTGACGGGCGCCCGTCGAAGGGGCGGCGCGCTTGTTCATCGAGCTAGCGGAGATCCTGATCTGCCCGGCCTGCCGGTCCGGAAGCGAAGATTCGCTCTCGGGGCTCGTTGCGGTGGTAGACGATCTGCGCGATCGCCGAGTGATGGAAGGCTGGCTGGGCTGTCCTGCCTGCAGGGCACGATACTCCATCCGTGACGGCGTCGTCCGGTTCGGACCGGCTTCGGCGTCGCCTTTTCTCGAAGATCCCGAGTTGGGTCTTCGAGCGGCAGCCTTGCTGGCCTTGCACGAGCGGCCTGGATACGTGTTGACGGGGCAGGGCTTGGAGTCGATCGGAGGCGAGCTTGCCGGCTTCGCCGCCGAGGCCGAGGTGGTGGCCCTGTCGACCGGCGCCGCGCACCCCGGCGTGGTGAGCCGCCTCATCGGCGTCGTGGACGATGGGCTGCCGTTCCGGCCTGGAACCGTCACCGGAGCGGCGCTTCTGGATGCCGGCCCGGGTTCGCTCGACGAAGCAGCTCGTGTTCTCCGACCTGCCGGGAGGCTCGTCGTTTTCCAGCCGAGCCGCCTGAGCGCGACCGGGCAGGTCGAGGCAGCGCTTCGTGCCGCTGGCCTAGAGCCGCTTGCCGTCGAGGCGGAAGCGGTCGTAGCGGTGCGGCCGGCCTAAGTAGCCCCATTTTCGGGGACGCCGCCACCACCGGATTGCAGCGCTCCGACAGCGAATCTAGTTTCGTCAGCGGTCACCGCGGGCAACCGAGATCCTCATCGAATCCTCAGGACACCAGGTGCGACAAGAGACGACGCCTCGGCGAGCCGAGGAACTGACGCGAGGCTGAGGGATGACCTGGTGGAAGTTCTGGGACGACGCTCGCGATCGTGGGGATGAAAGGCCGGACTATTACGAGGAGGGCGTTCATCTCGCGCGACAGGAGCGCTATCACGACGCCCTCACCTCCTTTCGCCTCGCCCTAAAAGAGACTCCTGACGACGTCGCCGCGATAGAGCAGATTGCCGTTCTAAACACCCGCATCGGGCTCTCGGATGAGGCGGTGAAGATGTACGAGCGGGCTCTCGAGCTAAGTCCAGACAGTGCCTCGGCACACTACGGCATCGCGTTCCTACTTCTGAACCAGGGCCAGCAGGAGAGCGCCGCGGCTCACCTCGAACGGTTTCTCGAGGCCGAGAAGCCCGGCGGCACGGAGATCGAGCAGCGCGTAGATCATGCTTGCGCGACGCTGGATCGGCTGCGCGCGGGGACTGACGAAGGGGCGTAGTGCCCGTCATGACGGAGGTGCCGCGCTCCGCGCGCCGTGAGGCCGGTTCCCGGACGGATCTGGCGCCCGGGACACTGGTAGATCTCTTCCTTCAGCCGATTCGAGATCATCCCGATGACCCGGCGCTCTTCGTCAGACAGGGCGAGGAGCGCTGGGAATCGGAGTCCTACCGGGAGATCGGCGAGGGCGTTCGAAATCTCGCGTTGGCGCTGCGAAACCTGGGCCTCGAGCGCGGCGACCGGGCGGCCATCATCTCTGCGACCCGCTACGAATGGGCCCTGCTGGATTTCGCGATGATCATGGCTGGTGTGGTCAGCGTTCCCGTCTACGAATCGCTGACGCCCGAGCAGATCGCCTACATCCTGAACGATGCGGGGGCGCGTGCGGCTTTCGTGGCGGATGCCGGGCAGCTCGCCAAGCTCGTCGAGGCGGCCACCGACATACCGGAGTTGAGGTACGCGGTCTCGTTCGATCCGGCGGACCAAGTCGACGGGCCCTTCGAGACGAGCTCGTGGGAGAGCCTGCTCGCGCGAGGCCGAAGCCGGGCCGATCTAGAGGACCGTTACGACTCAGATGCGCGTCTCGCCCGACCGGACGATCTGGCCACGTTGATCTACACTTCGGGCACGACGGGTCCACCGAAGGGCGTCATGCTCTCCCACAACAACCTGTACAGCAATACGGTACTGGCGTCTCGGCGCCTCGGCCTCGGCCCGAACGAGATGGTGCTGAGCTGGTTGCCGATGTCGCACGTCTTCGAGCGGACCGCCGGGCATTTCTGCACCTGGCACTGTGGAGCGCCGCGCGCCTTCGCGGAATCCGTAGAGACGGTCCCCCGGGACATGCTCGAAGTGCGGCCCACGTTCATGGCGGCCGTGCCTCGCTTCTACGAGAAGGTGTACGAGCGGACGGTCTCGGCCGCCACGGGGAAAGGCGGAGCGAAGGAGAAGATCTTCTGGTGGGCCAAGGCCGTCGGCGAAGCATACGCCGATGATCTTCTGGCGGATCGAAAGCCGGGTCTCTGGCTGAGCGTGCGCTACAAGATCGCCGACCGGCTGGTCTTCCAGAAGCTGCGGGCCCGAACGGGAGGTCGAATCCGATACTTCGTCAGCGGCAGCGCACCGCTCTCCCCGCCGATCGCCAGGTTTTTCTGGGCTGCCGGGCTGAAAGTGCTGGAAGGATATGGGCTCACCGAGTCGTCACCGGTGATCTCGGTGAATCCGGAGAACGCTGCGCGGCTCGGGACCGTCGGCACTCCCATCGACGGCGTCGAGGTGCGGATCGCCGAGGACGGCGAGATCCTCTGCCGAGGTCCCAATGTCATGCTGGGCTACTACCGGAACGAGGAGGCCACAAAGGAGGCGATCGATCCCGACGGCTGGCTTCATACGGGCGACGTTGGCGAGCTCGAGGAGGATGGCTACCTGCGGATCACGGATCGAAAGAAGGATCTGATCGTCACGTCGTACGGCAAGAACGTCGCGCCTCAGCCGGTCGAGGAGACGATCAAGCGTGGGCGGCTCGTGGACCAGGTCACGCTGGTGGGTGATGGGCGCAAGTTCATCGTCGCTCTGGTGGTACCGGACTTCGAGCAACTCGAGAGGTGGGGTCGAGCTGAGGGCCTGGAGTTTACGAGTCCGAGCGAGCTCACACGGCACCCGGCTGCAGCCGCGCATCTCCTCGAGGAGATAAAACGGGAGCTCGACGGGTTTGCCGATTACGAGATACCGAAGCGGGTCCTCCTCCTGGACGAGGAATTCAGCATCGAAAACGGCACGCTGACGCTCACGCAGAAGGTTCGGAGGAAGGCCGTGGTCGAGCTGTACGAAGACCGGATCGAGCGTGCGTACGCAGAGGCGGAGAAGGAGACAGCGGGGCGGCCCGGCGGATGAACCCTGACAACACGGACATCGTCGTCGTGTTGGTCACCGGCCCCGACCCGGAGACGCTCGGCGGAATCGGCCGCCGCGTAGTGGAGGATCGTCTCGCCGCCTGCACCAACATCCTCGGTGGCGTGTCCTCGGTATACCGGTGGCAGGGGGACGTGGAAGTCGAGGACGAGGCGCTCGCGATCATCAAGACGACGGGCGCCCGTGTAAGCGCTCTGCAACGTGCGGTGTGCGAGCTCCACCCGTACGAGGAGCCCGAGTTCATCGTTCTCCCGGTCGTGACGGGCTCCCGCGGGTACCTGGAGTGGGTGGCGGACAGCGTTCGAGCGGACTCGGAGGCATAGGGTGGCGACCAAAAACGGCGAGACGGAGTCCGCCGAGGCGGCTGCGGCCGACGCGTCCGAGGAATCGACGCCCGTGTCGCGCCGCAAGCAGCAGGAAGAGCTGTATCGGAAGGCGAGGGATCTCGCCGACGAAGGCAAGCTCCGCGACGCGGCCAGGGCGTATGCTGAACTGCTGGCCATCAACCCCAACCATCTCAAGGCGCGCAACAACCTCGGCTACGTATACGACCGGCTGGGAGAGCCGGAGTTGGCGCTGAAAGAGTATCGGGGGGCGGCGGAGCTGGATCCGGAGAATGTTCGGCTGATCACCAACGTGGGGGCCGTGCTCGGAGAGTTGGGCCGGTTCGACGAGGCCGAGAGCGAACTTCGGCGTGCTCTGCGCCTGGAACCGGCCAGTCCGGACGCACACCTGAATCTCGGGCTCGTCAACTACCGTCGGGGCTTGTACAAAGAAGCTGCCGAGGGCTTCCAGAGGACGATCGAGCTGGATGAGGAAAGTGCGGCCGCGTATCTCTATCTGGGTGAGTCCTTCAACTATTTGGCTCTCTGGGAGAATGCTCTCGAAGCTCTTCGGAAGGCGGTCGAGCTGCAACCGAGCAGCGGGCGCGCCTTCTACGTGATGGGGATCGTCTACGATCGGCTGCACCAGCCGGATCGGGCAGCGGAGATGTATCGCCGGAGCCGCGAGACGTCTTCAGCCTGACGACCGCGTCTTCTATCCGGCGAGCGCCGTGATCCCCACCAGAATCGTCCCGATGATGCCTCCCAGGACATAGCCCAGCCGCACGATCAACTTCAATTCGTGCTCGGTGACCGATCGGACCAGCGACTCGAACTGGGACAACGGGTAGTCGCGAATCTTCTCTTCAACGCGCTCGGCTATCCGTACCCGCCCCGCGATCTCCGGAACCTGTCGGGTGATCCAGCTCCAGATGTGCGGAGTGATCGCTTCGGAGAGCCTCGTGGCCGCGTTCTCGCCGAGAAGACGGCCTGGCCGGCCGATCGGACGGTTCAGGACCCAACCCACCGCCGGAGCACGCCCGGCGTCGATCAGCTGTCGTCCGGGCTCGGTCCGCAACGCCGCCGCGGCCCAGCTTCCGGCCTGCCCGGCCGGGAGAAGGCGAACCGCTTCTGCCCAAGTCCGATCACCGAGCCGGGCCACCGACTCCTCCGCTTGGTCCAGGAGGAACTTCCGCGCCGACGGATCTCGGGCGGTCTTCACGATCCACTCCGTTATCGCCTCTCGGGCGCTCTCGACCTGCGGCTCATCCGGGTTGCCGAGCACGCTCTGCATCGGGCGACGTAGGAACTCCACGATCGCCTCGTTGACCCCTCGGGCAATGGCGTCCTGTACCTCGGGCTCGCGGAGCAGCTCGCTCAGCCGATCGGCGCCCTCGGCCTCCAGCGTGTCGATCACGCGAAGGACCGTTTCTTCCGTGATGATCAGCTTGGCGATCACGCGCTGGTGGAACCTCAGGTCGGACATGAACCGATCGAGTAGCTGGCGTACCAGTTTCTCGACGCGAGCCCGGGCGTCCGGGTCTTCGAGGAGGCGGCCCAGCTTCTCCATTGCCAGCGGAAGGTAGTCCTGCGTGGCGTGCTCGACCGTCGCCACCAAGCGGGCAGGGATGATCTCCTCGAAGCTGCGACCGGGCCGAAGCAACTCGTCGCCGAGACGGGCGACATGGCGTTCCACTGCCGTATCCAAGGCCGGTGAATCCACGAGCTCGCCGATCCACTCGCCGGCGCGTTCTCTCAGCCCGCGGATGCGCTCCGCATCCAGAGTCTCAGACAGACGATCCTCTTCCAGCGCATCCGCGGCAGCCCTCAGCAGATCTTCGGCTTCATCCCCGAAGGTGGGTGAATCGAGCCCCTCAACGGCGCGATCGAGCAGCTCGTCGAACACCTGGCCGAGCAGCTCCTCGGCTTCACCGCGGATGTTGTCCGGTAGCAATTCGGCCAGCGATGCGTGGTCCCCTTCGATAAGATCCTCGAGAATCTCTCGGATACGTGCCTCGAAGGTCTCCCGTAGCTTCTCGTCCTGCAGCTCGGCCGCCAGGTCATCCGCCGTGAGCAACTGCGTGCCGACCGCCCGTCCCACCGTGCTGGCGAGCCGTGCCTGATTCTTGGGCAGGGCTCCCTGCAGCCACGAGATCTGCCGGCCCCCAAGCCTTGGAGGCTTGTAGGGGTGGAAGAGCATCCAGATGGCCACCCTGTTCGTGAGGCCGCCGGCGAGCGCGCCGAACAGGATGGTGAGCACGGCTCGACCCCACCACAGATCCAGAGGGTTCATTCGCTAGCTGCGGCTTTCCACGCCAAGGCCCGAGGCCGGACGCCCGGTTCCGAGGATCTCCAGCCGTCCCGATATTCCGAACGGTCGAGGTTCCCGGCCCGGCTGGTCGTCCGGTGATTCGTCCGGCAAGCGCTCCAGCCTGAAGCGAGCCGTCACGCCGGCCTCGGGGAGCTCGACCTGCCAGCGGTCCAGGGCCCGGCTTGCGTTCTCGGGCGGCGGTTGAATTCGAACATCGGTCCACTCGTTGCCGATCGAACCGACCCACGTCCAGGCAACGGCCGCAGAGTCCGGGTCGCTGGCGTCACGGGCCACCAGAAGGCCGTTGCTGAGCGAGTCGACGAGCAGGAAGAGCTGAGTCTGGATGCCCACGCTCCGCGCATCGGGAAGCGTATCTTCGCGGCCGGAGGCTGCCGCGAGCTCGTCATCCCGTTTGACACGCGCGGAGCGCCGCAAGACCAGAAGGCCGTCCTGAACGTCCTGAAGCGAATCTCCCTGCTGCGTCCGGGCAAGCAGGAGGGCCTCCCGCTGTCCGGTCTCTCCCGTCCATTCCGCCACGAGTTGTCCAGGCGTAAGGCGGATCTCGGTCAGCGTATCGCGATACACCAGGCCGGCGAGCTCGCCCCCATCGTCCGCCAGCACCCTCCAGGCCCCTCCGGGAAGCACCCTCCAGGCCGCTCGGGGAACCGGAAGCTGGTCGGTCAATTCGGCCAGCGCCCGCCACGTTCCTTCGCTTTCCAGCCACCCGACATAGTGCCGCTGCAACATGCTCTCCGAGGTCTCGTTCATGAATCGGGCGTACAGCCGGACGGGCTCGGCCGCGAAGCCGACGAACGCGATGTCGGTCGCGTACTCCGCCGGTACCACGGCTATCTGCTCCGGCTCCGCCTCGGCTTCCAGCGGCGCGTTGGCCGGAGTCTCGGGCTCCGCCTCACACGCCGAGAGCAGCGCGAGCGCGACGAGGCTCGCAGGCCAGATCCGTGGATCGGTGCGCACTCGTTCGTGCTTCTGCCAGTCTGTCATTCAGTCCTCTTGTCGTCCGCAGGTACGCTGTAGGCCGCGGACGCCCGAACTCGGTTCTCGAGCATGCAAAACCGGGCGATCAGAGAGCGCCGAAATGCGTTCAGGAAACTACCTTCCCGGCCTACCGCCCCGCACGGGCCGGACCTATGTTGGCGCCGCTCTGACCGGCTGCGCACCTCCATCGACGAGTCGACCATGCAGATCTATACGAAGATCGGGATCGCCCTGATTCTCGGCATCCTCGCCGGGTTGGCGGCCAACATCTTCGGCTTGGAGTGGCTCGAGAGGGTGCTGGTGACCATCGAGCCGGCTGGAACGGCGTGGATTCGGCTCATCACGATGGTCGTGATTCCGTTGGTCGTCGCCAGCCTGGTCGTCGGAACCGCGTCGCTGGGCAATATCACGAGGCTGGGCCGCATCGGCGGGAAGACGATGGCATACTACCTGGCCACGACGGCGATCGCCGTCTCGATCGGCCTCGCGATCAGCAACGTCGTGTCGCCCGGCTCTCGCATGGACTCCGCTGGCCTGGAGAACCTTCGCGCAACGTATCTGACGGAGGGCGAATCGCGCGTCGAGATCGCCCAGCAGGCGCCGGGGCTCGTGGAAGTGGTATTGGACATGATTCCCCGCAACCCGGTTCAGGCGTTGGCGGAGGGAGACATGCTCCCGATCATATTCTTCGCCATCTTCTTCGGGGCCGCGATCTCGGTGCTGCCGCAGGATCGGAAGGCGCCGCTGCTCGGCTTCTTCGAGGGCGTAAACGCGGCCGCGATGGTGATGATCCACTGGATCATCAAGCTGGCGCCGTACGCTGTCTTCGCGTTGATAGGCGCGGTGATCGCCCGCTTCGGAGCCGACATCCTACGGAGCTTGCTCGTCTACAGCCTCACCGTTCTCGCGGGACTGCTCCTGCACGTCGGCGTGACCTATCCGGTCGCGCTCCGTCTCCTGGCCCGCGTCAGCCCCCTGGCGTTCTTCCGCCGAATGCGAGAAGTGCCCCTCATCGCGTTCTCGACTTCCAGCTCCAACGCCACCCTACCCGTGACGATGGAGGTCGCCGAAGAGAAGCTCGGCGTGAGTCGAGAGGTCTCGAGTTTCGTGCTGCCGCTAGGCGCGACGATCAACATGGACGGCACCGCGCTCTATCAGGCCGTGGCGACGATGTTCATCGCACAGGTCCTGGTCGGGGACATCTCCGTCGCTGCGCAGCTCGGCATCGTGCTCACGGCCACGCTCGCTTCGATCGGCGCGGCGGGAGTGCCGTCGGCCGGGATCATCATCCTGATCGTGGTCCTCCAGCAAGCGCTTCCGCCCAGCGTGAATCCCGCGGTCGGGATCGCGCTCATTCTCGGCGTCGATCGGATCCTCGATATGTGCCGGACTGCCGTAAACGTCACGGGCGATCTGACGGCCGCCACGGTGATCGCGCGCTCGGAAGGGGAGTCGCTCCTGCTGACGGAGCCGGCCGCGCGGCCGGCCTCAGGGGCCGTCTAGACTCGGACGGCAGGACCCACGGTTCGGTCCAGGCGGGACAAGAGGCGTTCGATTCTTCTCCGGTTCATGCCCAGATCTCCTCTTCCGACGCGTGATTCCGATCTGGCTTCCACCCGGGTCAGCCCGTTCTCGTCCAGGGACAGCCAGATGGTCAGATCGTCATGAAGGCGGAAGACGGGAGTGGTGGAGACGATGGTCATGAGACCCAGCTCTTCGTCGGCGTGGATCAGCTTCCACCCGCGGCGCCGATGAGCGCTGTCGACGAGCGAATCCCACACCTCCGCGAACGGCGCGGCGTAGAGTCGGCTGTCGGGCCCGTCGGAGGTCCGTGTGTCGGCCACGTTCTCCGTGAGCCACCGCGAGAGGGTGGACTTCGTCATCTCCACGCATTACAGCTAGAGGTTTCGAGAACCCGGCATTGGGAGCGGTTATGCAGGCCATTATACCACTAGCTGGAAAGGGGACGCGAGTAAGGCCCCACACCCATTCGCGGCCCAAGCCGCTCCTCCAAGTCGCCAACCGCCCGGTTCTCGAGTACCTGGTGGACCAGCTCGTGGAGCTAGGAGTTAGCGAGTTGGTCTGCATCACGGGTCACCTGGCGAGCCAGATCGAGGAGTACCTGGACGGCGAATACCCCGCGCTGGACAAACGGTATATCGAGCAGGTCGAGCAGCGCGGGACCGCCGATGCCATCCGGCTTGCCGAGCCCTTCGTGAACGGGCCGGTGCTCATCGTTTTCGTCGACACCATCTTCGAGGCGGACCTATCCATCATCCAGGCCAGACCACAAGACGACGGCATCATCTGGGCGAAGGAAGTGGAGGACTACCAGCGCTTCGGAGTGATCGTCACCGACGATCGCGGGTATATGGAGCGCATCGTCGAAAAGCCGACGGAGCCGGTCTCGAAGCTCGCGAACATCGGCGTCTACTACGTTCGGGACTACGAGCTGATGTTCGAGGGCATCGCGAAGGTGATGGCGGATGAGCCCAATCTGGGAGAGTACTTCCTCACCGATGCCTTCCAGTACATGATCGAGCGCGGCTCACGGATCTTCACCGCCGAGGTCGCCGGCTGGTGGGACTGTGGGAAGCCGGAGACGTTGTTGTCGACTAACCGCGAGATGCTGCGCCGCTTCGGCGTACCTGATGCGGCGAGCGTATCGAGTGGCGAGGCGGTTCTTAACGAGCCGGTGGGAATCGGGGCCAACGTGACCCTGGAACGCTCGGTGCTCGGCCCCAACGTGAGCGTGGGCGACGGAAGCGTCATTCGAGGGAGCCGTCTCAGGGACTGCATCGTGGGAGCGAACGCCACGATCGAGGACTGTGAGCTGCGCGAATCGATCGTCGGGGAGCACACGACGCTCCGGGGCATCGTCGGTTCCGTGAGCGTGGGAGATCACTCTCAAGTGGCAGTAGGAACAGAGGAATGAGCAAGGAATCTCAGGACCTTATTTACGACTGGAACGCGCTGCCCGGGAACTTCGACTATTCCCAGGTGCGGGTCGAGCTGGACGACGAGACGCTGCGCGACGGTCTGCAGAACCCGACGGTAAAGGACCCGCCGCTCGCCCAGAAGCGACAGCTGCTACATCTCATGGTGGAGCTCGGAATCCAGTCGGCAGACATCGGTCTTCCAGGCGCCGGCCCGCGAGCCAAGGAGGCGGTGCTCGGGCTCGCCAAGGAGATCGTCGAAAACGACCTGCCGATCGCAGCAAACTGCGCGGCTCGAACGGTCAAGGCGGACATCGCTCCGATCGCGGAAGTGTCCCAGGCGACAGGTCTCAAGCTCGAAGTCGGGGCGTTCCTCGGCAGCTCGCCGATCCGGAGATACGCGGAGGGCTGGCAGCCCAGCATGCTGCGCCGCGCGACCGAGGAAGCCGTCACGTTCGCGATCGCCGAAGGGCTGGATGTGATGTACGTGACGGAGGACACGACGAGGTCCAAGCCGGAAACGCTGCAAGAGCTCTACACGACGGCGATCGAGTGTGGCGCCCGCCGGATATGTCTGGCCGACACGGTGGGCCACGCTACGCCGCGCGGGGTTCGCCAGCTCGTGCGCTTCGCGAAAAAGATGGTCGAGGAGACGGGTGAGGACGTGAAAGTCGACTGGCACGGGCACCGCGACCGTGGGCTCGGTCTGGCGAACTGCCTGGCCGCGATCGAGGAAGGGGTGGACCGCGTTCATGCCACCGCGCTCGGCATCGGGGAGCGCTGCGGGAATGCCGAGATGGATCTGCTTCTGGTCAACATGAAGCTGTTCGGCATGCATGACGGCGATCTCACACGACTTCCCGAGTATTGCAGCCTGGCGGCCCGAATGTGCGGGGTCTCGGTCGCGCACAGCTATCCGGTCATCGGCGACGATGCCTTCCGAACAGGCACGGGAGTCCACGCGGCAGCGATCATCAAGGCGATCCGGAAGGGCGATCCGTGGCTCGAGGACCGCGTCTACAGCGGCGTTCCGGCATCGGAGGTCGGCCTCAAGCAGCGGATCGAGGTCTCTCCGGTATCGGGGCTCAGCAACGTGCGGTACTGGCTGGAGGAACACGGCTATGATCCGGAAGATGAGCGTCTTTGCGCGGCCGTGTTCGATCTGGCGAAGAGAAGTGACCACACGTTGACGGAGGCCGAGATCGGCGAAGAGATCGATCGCGTGACGGCCGAGGCACCGACCGCCTGATCCGCGGAGACGAACGCTTCGCGTGAGACACGCTCCGGCGGTGATCGCGCACCGCGGTGCGGCCGCGGAGGCGCCCGAGAACACCGTCGAGGCGTTTGACCTCGCGCTGCAGCTCGGGGCGGACGCGCTGGAGCTGGACGTGCAAAGGGCGGCCGACGGCACCCTGGTCGTAATCCACGATAAGACCGTCGATCGGACGACGGCCGGGCGGGGCCGGGTGGCGAAGCTGGATGCCGGAGAGCTCGGACGGCTGAGCGTCCCGAAGCTCGAAGAGGTCTTCGGGCGCTATGAAGGGCTCGAGATCACGGTGGACGTAAAGGATGCATCGGCGTCCGGCGACGTCGTGAAGATGATCAGGTCGTTCGGCCGGGTGGAAACGACCATACTCTATGTCGAGGACGGCACCTCGCTGGGCGCCTTCCTGACGTATGCCGGCCGGCGGGCGTCATCGACGAGCCAGGCGGCATGGCTCGCCCACGAGCTGGTCGGGGCAGCGGAGGAGGCGGAGGCCATCCCCGCGGACTTTCCCGAGGTCCTGCACACGGAGCTCGTCGGACCTGCAGGGCCGATCGTGACACCGGCTTTGGTAGACGCGGTTCACCGAACCGAGCGGACGGTGCAGGTGTGGACGATCGACGACGGACGGCAGATGTGCGAGCTTGCCGAGTGGGGAGTGGACGGACTCATCACCAACGACGTGCGACGGGCGGTAACGCTCCTGAAGGATGAGCATGAAAGCGACTAGCTGGCTCCGAATCTCGGCGATCGCCCTGCTTGCCGCGCTCGTCTCGGCGAAACCGATCCAGGCTCAGGAGCTCGAGCCGATCCCCACGTTCGCTCCGGGAGGCAACGCGGTGCTGCTGCCGGTACAGTCGGTGCGGCCGCTCCCCACGGGTGCGTATCCGGGTGGGGCCGGTTCCCACACGAAGGCCCGCCAGAAGATCACCGCGGAGTTCAGCTTCGCCTTCGATGAGGCGGAGGAAGGCGAGGGAATCTGGAAGCTTCCTTCCGACGTAATCCGGGTGATGGACAGAAATCCGACTCTCCACGTGGATCCCGAGCATCTCGCTTATCAGGGTCTGCTCTCCAAACCGAAAGACCTCAAGCGATATCAGATTTACGAGCCGCTCCACGGCCAGCTCCGGGCGATCAGTGCCATGTTCGACACCCGGCATCTGGTTCTTCCCCTTCAGGTCAAGTACGAGCCAGTCGACGATGCGGACGAAGTGGGCGCGTCCCAGTCCGACGAAGGAGCTGCCGAGGCGGAGGCCGAAGCGTCCGGCACGGTCTCGACGACTTCCGAGCCGATGGGACGGGCCGTGCTTCTGATGGTGCTCATCGACATCCGCCGAAGTGCCGTCCTCTGGCACGGAGAGGTGAAGGGCGATCCCGCTCCCGTAGACTCCTCGGCGCTGTTCGCCTCGCTGGCGGCGCGCGTCGCGGAGTGGCTGATCCTCTTTTAGGCGCTTGCGACATGCGAGGCTGTCCACGGTCGGCCCGTGCTGCTCTGCTGGCCGCTTTGGTCGGTCTGCCGCTGACTCAGGCGTGTGCAGGCGATCAGGGTCGGCTCCCGACGGAGGACGATTTGGCCGGCTTGTACGGTGGCGACGCGGACCTCCGATTGAACGGCAACGTCGTGGATGTCCGCGTGTCCCAGGATCCGCAGCAGATCAGGCGCGGTGGTGCCCTCTGGGCCCGAGTTGGACCATACATCTTTCTCTTCTCTCCCCAGACGAAAGAGGTGTTCGATACCTATCCCCGCGTGGCCGCGGTGCGGGTGCGCACGTTCTCCTCCAACCAGCAGCTCGCGGAAGCGATGCTGCGGCGAGATGAGCTGAACTCCGTGACGTGGCTCGAAGCGATTCAGAAGGTGGCTGACGCCCGGCTCGAAGGAACGCGGAATCCGGGCCACCTGGAAGCGCTCGTCCGCTATGGAGAGGATCACACACAGTTCGACTATGCGGCCCGTTTCAGGGAGAACTGACTGATGGCGTACACGGCCACGCTCATACCGGGCGACGGAATCGGACCCGGCATCAGCGCTGCAACGACCCGAATTCTCGAAGCGGCCGGGGCGCCGCTCGAGTGGGACGAGCAGGTCGCCGGAATCGGCGCCACCGAACTCGGTCTGGAGCCACTGCCAGCCGAGACTCTGGCCTCGATCGAGCGTCACAGGATCGCCCTGAAGGGCCCCCTGACCACGCCGATCGGGTCCGGTTTTCGCTCGATCAACGTCGCGCTGCGCAAGCACTTCGACCTCTACGCCAACGTCCGGCCCGCCACGACGATCCTTCCTGAGCCCCGCTACCCGGGGCTCGATCTGGTCATCGTGCGGGAGAACACCGAAGGGCTCTACGCGGGCATCGAGCACTTTATAGGGATGGACAAGGATCCGAAGGCCGTTGCCGAGTCCGTGATGCTGATCACGCGTTACGGCTCCGACCGGATCGTCCGGTTCGCCTTCGAGTACGCGCTCCAGCACGGCCGTGAGTGCGTGACGCTGGTTCACAAGGCCAACATCCTGAAATGTACGCAGGGCCTGTTTCTCGAGGTGGGCCGTCACGTGGCCGACGAGTACCGGGGCAAGGTCGATTTCGACGAGAGGATCGTGGACGCGACAGCCATGCAGCTCGTGCTCGATCCGTATCAGTTCGATGTGATTGTCACGGAGAACATGTTCGGTGACATTCTGTCCGACGAGGTGGCGGGGCTCGTCGGCGGGTTGGGGTT
This sequence comes from Gemmatimonadota bacterium, assembly GCA_039589875.1. Taxonomy (GTDB): domain Bacteria; phylum Gemmatimonadota; class Gemmatimonadetes; order Palauibacterales; family Palauibacteraceae. The sequence continues at coordinate 42,293 of JBDHGL010000006.1, read as the reverse complement.
CGCTCCGGGTGCCAACCTCGGGACGGACGCCGCGATCTTCGAGGCGGTGCACGGCTCCGCTCCCGACATCGCCGGATTGGGTATCGCCAATCCCTCCTCGCTCCTGCTGGCCGCGTGCCTGATGCTGGATCATCTGGAAGAGGGTGCCCTGGCCGACCGGATCCGCGCTGCGCTGACGGAGACCTTGCAGGAAGGATCCGCGTTGACGACCGATCTCGGTGGGACGGCGACAACCGAAGAGTTCGCCACCGCAGTGATCGACCATTTGGCTGAAGATGTCGCGGCCGTCTGACCGGATCGAGGCCGGCCAAAAGGGCGTTTGGCGGCTCCGTGACAGGGGAGACTCGGCCCGTTGCCGGACGTGCGGCCGGCAACATCCCGAAGACGAGCTCGATGAAACGGGTTGGTGTCGAGCTTGCCTGGCCGAGCTGGACCGAAAAACCCGACGGCTACCTCATCTGATCGCAACGGGAATCGTCCTGCCGTTCGCCATATGGATCGTTCTCGGCGGGCAGTTTGCCGTTCTACCCCCCTACGCCTGGTTACTGCCGTTGGCTGCAGCCTACTATCTAGGTTACCGAATCGGCCGCGAGGTCATCCGAGGATACTCCCGCTGGCGGCGCGCCAGGAACGCGGTGCCCCGGTGACGCGCTGGCTCCGCAACACGCTGCTTGCCGCGAGCGGCGCCGGCTTCATGTTCGGCCTCGTGTTGGCCGTGAATCCCGGCCACTACGGTCCGGCCGCATCGGTGGGCGGGGTGATCCTGTCGATCGGGATGGTCGCGGCTGCATTCCGGACGCACCGAGCGGGCTGAGAGGCGGGCAGAGCCGGGGCGGGTATCTCACCTTTCACTGCAACTCACTGGAGCAAGGTAGATGAGCTTCGAGGGCGTCGACTATTACGAGATGGATGACCTGCTGAGCGAAGAAGAGCGGGCCGTGCGGGATATGGTTCGTGATTGGGTCGACAGTGAGCTGATCCCGATCATCGAGCACCACTACGTCGAGCATACGTTTCCGACCGAGCTCATCCCGCAGATGGCCGGGCTCGGCTTTCTCGGGGCGAATCTGCCAGAGGAGTACGGATGCGCCGGCCTGAACAACGTGGCCTATGGCTTGATCATGCAGGAGTTGGAGCGCGGCGACTCGGGAATCCGCTCCTTCTGCTCCGTGCAGGGGGCCCTGGTCATGTACCCGATCTTCGAGTTCGGCTCCGAGGAGCAGCGGCTGGAGTGGCTGCCGAAGTTGGCGAGCGGGGAGCTGATAGGCTGCTTCGGCCTAACGGAGCCGGACTTCGGCTCCAATCCCGGCGGGATGCTCACCCGGGCCGTCAAGCAGGGTGACGAGTGGGTGCTCAACGGCTCCAAGATGTGGATCACCAACGGCTCGATGGCCGACATGGCGATCGTCTGGGCGAAAACGGGCGAGATCGACGACACGAAATCTATCCGGGGCTTCATCGTCGAGACGGACAGGGACGGCTTCACCGCGAAGGACCAGAAGGGTAAACTGTCGCTGCTCGCCTCTGACACGAGCGAGCTGGCCCTGCAGGATGTGCGTGTGCCCGACGCGAATCTGCTTCCGAACAGCGGCGGCCTGAAGAGTCCGCTCATGTGCCTCACGGCCGCACGCTACGGGATCGCCTGGGGGGCGATCGGCGCCGCCATGGCTTGTTATCACGAGGCGCTGGAGTACGGGAAGAGCCGTGTTCAGTTCGAGAAGCCGATCGCCGGCTATCAAATCCAACAGGTGCGGTTGGCAGAGATGCTGACCGAGATCACGAAGGCCCAGTTACTGGCCTTGCAGCTAGGCCGCTTGAAAGACGAGGGTCGAGCGCGACCCCAGCAGGTTTCACTCGCCAAGCGCAACAACGTCAACATGGCATGTGAGTGCGCTCGCGAGGCTCGCCGCCTGCTCGGCGCCAACGGCATTCTCGTCGAATACTCGGCGATGAGGCACATGGCCAACCTCGAATCCGTCTACACCTACGAGGGCACGCACGACGTCCACGCGCTGATCCTCGGGCAGGATATCACGGGTATCTCGGCGTTCAGCTAGCGCCGCCATCATCTCGGGGCCGGCGACCCCGGGCCCGCGGTGCTAGCGGCCGAGTCGAGGAACTGAAAAAGGGCCCTTCAGCCGAGCTGAAAGGCCCTTCCTGATCGGGCTCTCTAGGTCGAGCCCGCTGGATCGGATCTATCCGATCACTGACACTCTCCCTCGTGCCCTTCATGCTTCTTCTCGTGCTCCTCGTGCATCTTGCAGTGCATGCACTCGTGCTCGCCACCGACCGGGACCATGATGTGGGCGTACGGCGTGCCCTCCCACATGACCCAAGGGCCGCCCGTCGACGGATCGGTCGTGATACCGGCGAGGCCGGTGTTGCCCGGCGAGATCACCATGAGGTGGGGTCCGGCGACGACCCAGTCGTCGGTCTCGCCCTCGGCATAGGGGTCGGAGTTGCTGGCACCGGAGTCGCCGGCAAGCATGTAACCGACACCGATGCGGTCGATATCGACCGGTTGCTTGCCCATCCAGGACGCCGCCCAGGAGAGCCAGGGCTCGTCGAAGCACATCGGAGCTTTCTCGAACGGCGGCGGCGTCGGGAAGCAGGTCCAGCCGTTGTCGCCCTCCTTGAGGACGTTCTGCTCCCAATCCACCACCGTGGCACCCATGGCCATCTCGTGAGTGGCGGCGCTCAGGGCGTCTTTGATCATTGCCTCGGTGTCGGGCGACTCGTACGCGGCTTCCTGCCCGACCAGCGGTGCTGCGATGAGGACGAGCAGGGACGCGAGGGCCGGGAGGCGGGGTTTACTGCGGGACATGGCACCCTCCCATTTCGGGGACTTCGTGTGGCGTACTGCTGCTAACCGCTAACCATAGGGAATCAGCACCGCCACGGGCAAACGGGTGCGGCGACCGCAGCCGACGCGCCTAGCCCCCGGGAGAGGGAAGTGCAGCGCTGTCTTTCTGCTCGATCAAGGTCTCGACGAACTGTTGCTGTTCCTCCACCTGTTCGAGGCGGACGCTGATGTTCTCGAGGATTTGGGCGAACGCTTCGACATCGGCTCGGAATCTAGCCACTTCGTCTTCCGACATCCCCTCGCTTCGCTTGATCCGAATCCACTGGTCGAGGGCACCGCCGAGGCGCTTGGTAACGGGGAATAGGAGGATAAAACCGCCGATAGAAAGGACCATGAGCAAAGAGAGAACCATCCCGAGGATGGCGAGTCCATCGCCTGGGCCGAACATGGCCTGGACCTCCGGTAGAATAGCAGGACTGTGTGCGTGCTTCTAACTACGTTCGCCAAAGACGGCTTGTTTCGCGATACCGACGCTCTTCGCGGAGTTGACGTGACCGGGCGAGGGTGCCCCGGGGCCCCGGCTTGTCGGCACGGCTCGCCGCACGTAGAGTACCGTCCTTCCTCGCGCCCGTAGCTCAACTGGATAGAGCGTCGGACTTCGGATCCGAAGGCTGGGGGTTCGAGTCCTCCCGGGCGCACTCGAGGCCGTAGGCGCCCGGTTAGAAGCATGACACTACTACCAGAACAGCGAGAGATCTTGATCAAGCTCCTGGGCGAACTAACGCCCGGGCACATCTCTACCCTGATCGCGTCGTTGAGCGAACCGAGTAGTCACATCGGCACCTCCACTGACAGTAAGAACTACACGTTCCTCAAGAAGCTGTCTCAGTGGGGGCTTGCCGAAGAGGTTCCGCTGGAAGTCGACTTGCCACCGGAGATTCAGGAGACTCTCACGTCCTTTTCCTTGAACGAGGACGGCAGGGCGGAGCTCAAGAGACTCTTGAGCGCTGCATTTGGCTACAAGGAGCGTGAGGCATGAAGAGCTACCTTCGTCCCGGTCGCGCTGCTGTGTGCTGACCTGTCACGGGCCGCTCCGCCGTGTCTTCCAGTCTTGGATCCAGGTGGTCTTGCGGCTGCGGACGTACAGGGCGACGCCGACATCGTAAGTGAGGCAGAATACCCCGTAGGCCAGCGGGATGGACGTGAGTTGCTCGGGCGCGATCATCACTGCGCCGGCGTGGGCATGCCATTCATGCAGCATATCCCACAGTGCATGTAGCGGGTAACCCACGATAAGGGCGGAGGGCAGTCGCGTGCCGGCCAGCCCCAACACCGCGAAGAACACGACGGCGGTCGATTCCGTGGCCCAAGAGGATCCGGCGCCAAAATACGCGGCGAATGCCAGAAAAAAGGCGGCAATGGCCACCAGGAACAGGCCGTAGAAAACCTGTTCATGGCGTGGAGCGAAAAGCTTCTGTGTAATGACAATGGATCCGAGCACGGCCATTAGGCCGATCGACGCGTAGAGGACGACGATGACGACGAACCCCACGGTGCTCGCAAACTCACTCATTGTGGCCCTCCACCGGCCGATGCCAGGTCACCAATCACGCCTGCGTCCGGCGGGTCCTCCAATCGCAGGATCAGCTGCGATAGCTCCGACGCCTCGTCGACTCGGCGCTCGTGATCTACGAACCCACAGCTCCTGTAGAAGCCGATCGCTCGCTCGTTGGCTTCGAAGACCTCCACGAACACCGGGTCGAAGCGCTCACGGGCGTGCTCTACTAGCGCTCGGCCGTGGCCCCTCCGTTCGTGGTCGGGGTGCGTGAAGAGTCCACCGATCAAGTTGTCGAGGAGCGACATGAAGGCAACGATTTTGCCGTCTACCTCAACGACCCAGGTCTCGGCGATGGGCAGGAGATGCTCTCGAATCTCAGGTTCCATCGAACGCCAGTGTTCCTCTGGCAGGAAGGACTGGCCGGGAATGGTCGAGGCGAGCCACACGCGGATCAGGGCGTCCTCATCGGCGGGTTCGAAAGCACGGATCGTCATCCCCTCCTCTAGGCGCCCGGTATCTACTCCAGGCGGGCGAGCCAGGTGTAGGCGAAGCCGTCGCAGCATGGGTCCGTCAGAACCAGCTCACCCTCGCTGAGCCTCAACTCCTGCTCCTCTTGGCCGAGGATCGGCTCCTCATAGCGCAAGCGGGGCGGAAACGGAAAGTCGGTTCCCGAGGAAGGGATCAGCTCGAACCTCGTGACGATCTCTGTGACGCCGTCCCGATCCAGCTGGATCCGGTCCGGCCGGGTGATCCTGAGCTGCAGGGTGAAGCCCTCTGTTTCCGGCGTCAGTGTCACGCCCGCGATGCCTCCATCGGCCCGGACCCATTCCCAGACCCCGAACAGGCTATCGGGCGGAGGCTCGACGGGAGTCGAGCAGGCGGAGAGCGCGGCTCCACACAAAGTCACGAGCACGCCGAATCTGTAGTTTCTCATACCGTCCCCCATAAGCAATGCCACCTCCCTATACACGACGCTCGGTTGGGTGCTCCTGTGACGCCGGGGGAAGGCCCGGCGATAGTTACCGTCAGAGATCAAACGATTCGGGAAAGTGTCCGCCGTCTACCTGAACCGCCGCGGCGGCCTCGCCAAGCTCGGCGAGGGCATCGACGCTCTCGGGATTGTCGAGCTCGGCGAGGTCCTTCAGCCCGTCGGCATACCGGTCAACATCAAGCCGCTCGCCAAGCCGCTCCGCGAGCCACTCTGCCTCAAGCCGAAGATCGTACCTGATGTAAGACAACCACTCCCGATCGCCCAGCAGATCGCCGGTGAGGTCGCCGACTTCCCGATCGATCTGCCACGGGGCCGGGCTACGTGAGATCCACTGCAGGATCGTCTGGCTGAACCAGCTCGAATCGGCGATCACCGATCGGACGGAACGCAACCCGATCATAGCCGAGGGCATTCGAAGCGCCCGGTCCGGTTGAAAATTAGGCGATTGCGAGCCCGTTCCGACTGAGACCAGGAACAGCTGATCGGGACCGACAGGCCAGCCGAGTCCGAAGCCTTCGAGAGTAGCCATCATGAGGAGCTGGAGCGCTGGGTTGTTGTAGGGGCTGACGCCGCCGTCGATGAACACTCCTTCTACATTGCCGCCGACCCGCAACCTCTCGGGTCCGAAGTACGGGGCTGCCGCGGTACTGGCTCGGACGACGTCCCGGAGGAGAAAGTCCTTGTTGGGCGCATCCGGGAGGTCGTAGTACTTGCCGCGAGGGTTGTTGTGAATGAACCACGGGCTTCCCGTGTCGAACCGCTTGGTGACGATTACGAGTCCGGTGCGGACCCGATCACTGCCGAGAGTGATGTCTCCGAAGGTCTCTTCGAGCACTCGGGCTAGCGGAGCATGTGAGTACTTTGGCGCTCGAAGCCCGAGGCGCCACCGCGGCGTTACGAAGAGTCGGGGTATCATCGTCCTGTAGAGCTGAATGATCCTCTCGACGGGAAAGCCCACGGCAATAGCTGCGGCGATGATGGCGCCTGTCGATGTGCCACAGATGAGATCGAAGTAGTCGCAGAGCCGAAACTCGGGGTCACCGCCGCACCGGTCTCGCAAGAGACGCTCGATTCGGTCTAGGTAGGCGAGCGACGCGATCCCGCGCACGCCTCCCCCGTCGAGCGAGAGTAGACGCTTGGGCCCGGCATTGAATAAGTGTTCATCCCGCGTCTTCTGTCTCATTGGCCCTCCTGGCCGAAGCGTTGCTAAGATAAAGGATGATGGCTGACGACGGGGCCCGGAGCCGGTTCGTGGTAGGCGTAACAGGGCACCGCAACCTCGGTGGTGCCGAAAAGGAGGTTGCGGCCGCACTCCGCGTCGCGCTCGAGGAGGATCATCGCAGGCATGGTGGCCGCCTGGTCGCCCTTTCGGCGATTGCCGTCGGTGCGGACTCGCTCTTCGCTGAGGAAGCCATCTCGCTGGGGATTCCGCTGAAGGTGGCTCTTCCCTTTCGAGGGTACGCCGAGGACTTTGCAGACGGCCAAGAGCGGGGACGGTTCGAGACGCTGCTTGCCGCGGCAGAGCAGAGGCATACTCTTTCCTTCGACGGCCGGTCGAACGAAGCTTACGCCGCCGTGGGGCGCTGGATCGTGGACCACTCGGATCATCTGATCGCCGTATGGGACGGGATGCCGGCCCGAGGTCTCGGCGGAACCGGCGATGTCGTCGCCTACGCCCGCGAGCGCGGTCATCCGGTGACCGTGATCACGCCATCCGACAGCCTTTAGGGAGCCCGGGAGGATTTCATGGAAGGTGGCAGCGCCCCCCCGGTCGAGCCGGCGCACTCGATCGACAAGTTCGAGGAGTACCGGTTGCTGATTCAGAGCACGGAGAAGCTGACGGATCGAAGGCAGTTGTCGGCCCAGGTGTGGGTGACTCTCCACACGCTCCTGTTCGCAGCCCTCGGATTCCTCTCCAAAGAGATCGGGGCGAGCATCCTCTCAGCGACGCCTGAGGCAGCGCAGGTCGCTGCCGACGGGAAATGGCTCTTCGTCATCAGCATCAGCCCGCTCGTCGTCCTGGGCATCTTCTCCTGCGCTATCTGGAGGAAGATGCTCGCCAGCTATCGGTCGCTGATCGCGTGGCGGTTTGACCAACTCATGGAGATCGAGCGCTCGCCTGAGCTTGAGGGACTGCATCGGGTGCTCAACCGCGAGTACGAGCACTTTTTCGGGCCGAACGCTCTCGAGAAGATCGGCTTCACGGACCTTGAGCGGCGTCTACCGGCAGTGCTGATCATCGTATACGCAGGGTTCTTCATCGTCGCGGTCCTCGTCGGGCTCGGCATGATCTCGTAGGGGACGGGCGCGAGCACATTCTGGGGAAAGGATCCGTCCGTGGCATACGACGTCTTCATCAGCTACTCCAGCCGCGATAAGGCCACGGCGGATGCTGTGTGCCACGCGATCGAGGCGGATGGCGTCCGCTGTTGGATTGCGCCCCGGGATCTTCTCCCGGGTCGCACGTGGAAACAGAGCATCGTTCCCGCGATCCGCGAGGCGCGGATGATGGTTCTCATCTTCTCGGACGAAGCGAACAGCTCGCCGCAGGTCCGGCGCGAGGTGGATATCGCGTTCGAAGCGGATGTTCCCATCCTCCCGTTCCGCATCGAGGACGTGGAGATGAGCGATGACCTCTACTACTGCATCGCCGCGCGACACTGGCTCGATGCGCTGACCGATCCCAAGGACGAACAAATCAAGAAGCTCGTGGTTTCGGTGCGGGCACTAGCTGATACGGAGCGGATCACGGCCGTCGACCCGCCTTCGCTCGAGGAGCAAGCGCCCCTTGCGACGGACCATTCATCGCCGCAGCCGTCCGCTCGCGTCCACACTGAAAACGGGGCGCTGAAGCGGCTCAGCAAGCGCCTGGGGAGCGCCGCCGCTCGCAGGATTGCGATCGGCATCCTTGCGATCGCATTTGTCCTCGTTGGCCGTGCGCTGTTGTCCGGGCCGTCGGCTTCGAAGCTGGCGGAGCAGGGAGTCGCCGCATACGACGCCGAGGATTACACGGCGGCGTTGCCTCTCCTGATCCAGTCAGCCGAAAAGGGCGACTCGGAAGCGCAATACACGCTGGGAAGGATGTACTTCTACGGCTGGGGAGTCGCGAAAGACGAAGACCGAGCGCTCGAGCTCTTCCGGGCGGCCGCCGATCAGGGTAATCCGGGCGGGCAGACGGGATTAGGCGTCCTATACTCGAGGGGGGAAGCCGTCGAGCTCGATGACGAAGAAGCGGTGCGGTGGTACAGATTGGCCGCAGACCAGGGCCATGCCCGTGCCCAAAACAACCTCGGCTACATGTATCAGACCGGTCGAGGCGTCGACGCCGATACCGCCGAGGCGGTGCGATTGTACCGGACCGCCGCCGAAGCTGGAGATGCGCAGGGCCAGGTCAACATCGGATACATGTACCAGTACGGAATCGGTGTAGAGGTCGACCTCGAAGAGGCAGCTCGGTTCTACGAGCTGGCAGCGAGACAGGGACATGTCGGCGGCCAGCTGAACCTCGGCTGGTTGTACGGCCGAGGTGAGGGCGTACCCCGGAACTACGGCGAGCAGCTCAAATGGTACCGGTTGGCCGCCCAGCAAGGCGATACAACCGCGCAGAACAATCTCAAGATCCTCCAAGATCGCCCCTGGCCAGCCGGGGCTCTGATGCCCGGTGCCTGGACGACGCTCGATGCGGAAGCGCGCTCCAGCGAGCTCGATCGATTCGCGACGGACACCATCTCGTCCCGTCTCGAAGGGTGGGATCTCGAGCGCGTCCGGTCTCTGCGTGTGGATTTTTACGACGATGCGAGCCTATACGAGATCGAGCTCCGCCGAGACGATGAGCGAGCGGTGTTCACGTACCTCCGCACCGGGAGCCGGACCACGGCGATAGATGGTCAGTCTCCCCAGATCCATTCGCTGAACGCCGAGGCGCTCCTCAGGATCGAGTCCATCCATCAGGCAGTTGCGTATCTGCGCTTCTTCGTAGGCGCTCTCAAGGGTGCTGAAGGCCGCTTCCAAGTGGTCGAAGAAGTCGACGATCTTCTCTGGCTTCCCGACGCGGCCGACGCCGACCGGGAAGCGATCGCCGGGAAGCTTAGGTTGCTAGACATCGCCGAGAGCCCCGAAGGGGGCTGGCGTGGGAGTGGGACCCTCGTCTACACCTCGGCCGTTTTCGACGCCGATTTCGAACTGGCTGAGAGGGGGATGGTCGAGATGCTGAACGATACTACCGTCGCAGCGGACCTGCCGGTATTCATCGAGAGCTTCGATGAGAGCGGGATCCGCACCCGAGCAGCTGCGGACGCGGACGACCAGTCCAATTGATCCCAAACCGGCGATGCGTCACCGATCGCGTAGAGCGCCAGCGGGCAGCGGCGCTAGGTTCGGCCGCCTACTCGACCCGCAACTGTACGAAGTCGTCGTCCACGCTCGAGCAGGGACACATCTCGATCCGATAGCGAATCTCGGCGCGCAGCGCTGACAGCGCGCTTTCCCGGCTCAGGCCCCGGGCGCTGGCCTGGGGGTCCTCGCACGTGGCGAAGTATCCGCCCTCCTCCGTCGTTTCGATGCTGGCACGAAACTCCATACATGGAAAAACGCGGCTCGCGGGCCTCTGCGCCAGGCGTTGGCGTTTTGCGATGTAAGGAGCCGGGAGTGAGAAGCATCTGACAATTCCCCGGGTCCAGAAAGGGCCCAAGGACGACTGGAACCGTCGTATTGTGATCTCTCGGGAGGAGTGGATCATGAACAGGCACGGCCAGACGACTCGAAGTTATTCTACAAGTAGAAGTTACGCTGCCAACATCGGCATCTTGGCCCTTACACTTGCCATTTCGGGCGGATTTATCGCTCTCGTGAGCCTGACCATCGCGGTCTTCTGAGCTGCAGTCGCCGTTTACGCTGCGGAGATGGATTCCGAGGAGTACCTTCCGTCCGGTGCAGTGCAAGGACCGTAGCGTGGAGGGGTTCAGCTTCCATGATCCGACTGGCAGCTCTGTCTACAGCCCTGCTGCTCCTGAGCCCCGACGTGGCTCTCAGTCAGGGCACGGAGCGGCACGGCACGTGGGCGTACGGATACGGCTTTATCGGCTTTGGCGCCGCGATCGGCGACGAGCTGGGAGATCCTCTCTTCCATCTCGGCCCAGGTACGGACGTGATGTTCGGCCGGTTCGGCGTGACCGGTGAGCTGGGCTATATGGCCGCGGTCGAGAGACCGACAGGCGGTTTCGGGACGTTCTCTCCGGGAGTGCTCTACGCCTTCTCGAAGAGCGGAGTCGTGCCGTTCGTGAAGGGTGGCTTTACCCTGTTTTTCAGGAGTGGGACTGAGCCGGGTTGGTTCGTCGGCGCCGGCGCGAACCTCTGGAAGAGCGATCGCTTCGGTTTTCGGGCCGAGGTGAACGATCAGGTGCTGGAGAGCAACCACCTCCTTACGGGGCGCTTTGCCGTACTCTTCAGGTGAGGCTCTGGGTCGGCCGGCTCGGGTACTTTTGCCTCGCCGCGTTAGCCGTGGGATGCTCGGGGAAGTCCGGCGCAGGGTCTGCCGGGGTTCCGGTTGCACCCGCTACCGAGCAGGACCTCAGGAACGATCTGCTCCGGCTGCACCGGGATCAGGAAGCGTTTCGCATTCGGCACGGCACCTATGCCTTTGCCCTTCAGGATCTCGATTTCAGGGTAACCGACGGTGTGTCGATGACGCTGCGGAGAGTCAGCGCCCAATCCTACTATGCGGTGGCGGGCTTGGATGAGCTCGAGTGCGTCATCGGCGGCTGGGGCGTGAGAACGGACCTGCCGATCAACATCCAAACCAGCTTGATCGCTCCCGGGACCCCGAGCTGCACGGAAGGATAGAGGGAGAGCAGGAGGCTAACGCAGGAAGCTCCTGGATCTCTCGATCGCCGGTTCTCCCAGGACTCTGCAGACATCCTGCACTTCGGCCGGTAGCTCCCCCTGGATCAGGACGCTGGCAAGTAGCCAGCCGGATAGCAGGTGTCCCCTGGCGCGGGCCTCCGCTTCCTCGAAGCCCGCCCTTCTGAACACCTCGAAGGACCACTCGAGCCGCGCCTGCCCGACAGCCTGGATGGCTTCGGCCGCACACGCGTTGACCTTGCCGAGCTCCCGGATGGCAGCGTCGTACCGAGAGCGCTCGCTGCTCTCCACATACTTCGAGAGCGTATGCAGCTTCTCGGGCAGAGTTCCGGGAACCTCGAAGAAGCGATCGACTGACATCGGCATCGCCTGCTCTCGCCAGTACTCGCAGATCGCTGTCAGATACTCGTCTTTGCTGGGAAAATGTGCATAGAAACTGCCCTTCGTGACCTCGAGTCGCTTGGCGAGGCCGTCGATCCGGATCGCCTCCGTGCCTCCCTCTCGCAGGGCTTCCAGCCCTAATTCCAGCCACTCTTCACGCCTCTTCAAGTCGCTCTCCCTCGACGTTCATTGACAGTGGACCTTCTAACATACTATATGGTATCCTTGAAAGATACCATATAGTACGTGTTCTGGTCCTGATCCGGGCAACGAGCACGCGGGCGGGCTAGGGGCACTGACCGACATACATCAGGCGAGGCAGATTCATGGCAGCACACGCAAGGCGGCAACGACTCACGCAGGACGATTGGCTGGCGAAGGCTCTGGAAGTGCTGGGCGAAAAGGGTGTTTCTGGGGTGTGCGTCGAGCCACTGGCTGACGCACTCGGAGTCACCAAGGGGAGCTTCTATTGGCACTTCGAGGACCGCGACGAGCTGCTCGTGCGTCTGCTGGAGTTTTGGGAGGATCAGTATACCAACGGCTTGGCCGCGCATGTGGCCGAACTTTCGGGGAACCCTGCCGGACAGCTGCTCAATCTGCTCGAGACGATAGTGCGAGAGGATCCCAATCGCTACGACGCGGCGGTTCGGGCCTGGGCTCAGCATGACGAGCGGGCTGCGGCCCATTTGGCGCGCGTAGACCAGAAACGCCTGGACTACGTGCGAGACCTCTTCGTGAAGATGGGCTTCTCAGCGAAGGAATCGGACATGCGCAGCCGCCTGTCATACTACTACCTGGTCGGGGAGTACTCGGTGCTCGCAGAACCGTCTTCGAACGGACGGCGTATGGAATGTGTCCGCCTCAGACATCGGATGCTGACGGCGCGCTAGTTCCGATCGCCGAGCCAGGAGCGCGCCGTTCACCGGCGGCGCGCTCTTCGAAATCAGCCTCGCCCCGTCCGAGGGCAGCTCAGCCCTCCGACAAGTCCATAAAGCCTTCGCCGATAGGCTCTTCCGTGGTCGATAGATCGCACCACGCGATCTGATCTCCCTCTTCTTCCATCCCCCAGGAGAAGAACATCGGCTTCTCGGTCTGCAGCAGATGATACATGTCCGTGAAGTAGCTCTGCTCCAACGTGACCACGAGGAAGCCACCGGCCAGTCGCCCGATCTCCTCCGGGTCGGGTTCGAAGAAGATCCGGACCCCACTGCTCCCGACACCCTCGTAACTCGGGTTGGGCTCGAGAAACAGAAAACGCGTGAAGTGATCGGTAGATCGGCTGGACACGCCGACGCGATAGGCTTCGATTTCTTGAACGGGCATGATCTTCTCCGAGTTGGATGGAGGTTCAGGTCGCGCGACAAACTAGCGCATCCAATCTGGCTGAATAGAGGCTCGGGCCGCTGGAAGGGTTGCCGGGCAGACTGAGGCGCGCCGAGCCCTGGGTCTGTCAGGCCCGGCGGCGCAGGAAGTGGCGCTGGTTTCTAGCCCCCGTAGGGAGAGCTTTCGGCGTCGGAAGTGAGCGCGTCCGGCTTCTTGGATTCTATGAGGGATTCCATGAAGTCCTGTCGTTCCGCCAGCAGCCCTATGCGCTGATCGATTCCTTCTACGAGGTGACGCATCTCGCGGAGGCTACCCTCGAGACGGTCCATTCTGTCGCGATCGGGCGCGCTCTCATGGCGCAGCTTTACCCACTCCTCGAGCACCTTGCCGAGTCGGCGACTCAGCGGGAAGAGCAGGATAACCGCGCTAATCAGAACCATGGTCAGAACGGCCGCGACCGCTTCAAAGCCGGTTTCCATTTGCCGCTGCCTTGTCTATCGAGTCAGAATGATGAGTCAAATGATAAGAGGCCGGTTGGGGCAACCGGCTTTCCAGTAAACTCTACGGCGGGCGGAAAGGCGGGGTTTCAGAGCGTGAACACCGAGATGGCGACCCTGGGAGGCGGGTGCTTCTGGTGCCTGGAGGCCGTGTACGAGCTGCTGGAGGGGGTTGAACGGGTCGAGTCCGGCTACGCCGGAGGTGATGAGCCCAACCCGACCTACGAGCGAGTCTGCGCAGGAGTCACAGGGCACGTTGAGGTCGTGCAGGTCTCGTTCGATCCGGGCGTGGTCTCGTACCGCGAGATCCTCGAGGTTTTCTTCGCGACGCACGATCCGACCACCCTGAACCGTCAGGGGCCCGACACGGGAACGCAGTACCGCTCGGCCATCCTCTATCACTCGGCCGAGCAGCGAGAGGTGGCGGAGGGCTTGATCGCCGAGCTGGAGAAAGATGGCGTCTTTCCGGGCCCGATCGTCACGGAAGTGGCCCCGCTTACCCAGTTTTACCCTGCGGAGGCATACCATCAGGAGTACTACCGGTCGAACCCCGATCAGCCCTACTGCAGCTTCATCATCGATCCCAAGGTCGCGAAGTTCCGGGAGAAGTTCGCGGCGCGCCTGAAGCCGGCCGGAGGCGGATGAAGGGCCGGCTGCGCGTCGTCATCGTCGGCGGCGGGTTCGGCGGGCTGGAGGCGGCGAAGGCGCTCAAGAGGGCCAACGCCGACGTCGTTCTGTTCGATCGGCACAACTATCACCTTTTTCAGCCGCTCCTGTATCAGGTCGCCACTGCGGCCTTGTCCCCCGCCAACATCGCGGCGCCGATCCGTAAGATCCTCAGCAAGCAGGCCAACTGCGACGTCATCATGTCCGAGGTTACCGATGTGGACCTGGAACACCGCGTCGTCACGGTGACTGATCAGCAATACGCATACGATTATCTGGTGCTCGCTGCCGGCGCGCGCACCAACTACTTCGGCAAGGATGACTGGGCGGCAGACGCGCCGGGTCTGAAGAACATCGCCGAGGCGCTCGACGTACGCGGCCGTTTCCTCCTCGCGTTCGAGCAGGCGGCGATCGAGATGGATGAAGCAGCGCGCCGGGCGGCGCTCACCTTCGCGATCGTCGGAGCCGGCCCCACCGGGGTGGAGATGGCCGGCGCGATGATCGAGATCAGCCGCCAGACGCTGCGATCCGATTTTCGCAATCTGGACACGAGTACGGTTCGGATCATCCTGATCGACGCGGTGGATCGAGTGCTCTCGACCTTCACTCCCGAGCTATCCGACCGGGCCCAGAGAGATCTGGAGGAGCTCGGCGTGGAGCTCATGTTGAACACCAAGGTCGTGGCCGTTCAACCCAACCTTCTTACCGTGGAGACGCCGCATGGCGAGGAGCGGATCGAGGCGGCGAACGTGATCTGGGCGGCCGGCGTGCGTGGAGCGCGGATAGCGGAGAAGCTGGGCGTCGAGCTGGACGGTAGCGGCCGGGTGCCGGTCGGTGACGACCTTTCGGTGCCCGGCCGGCCCGAGGTGTTCGTGGTCGGAGACCTGGCCCGCCGGATCGATCCGGTTACGGAGGAGCTCGTTCCCGGCGTGGCCCAGGGAGGGATCCAGATGGGGCGGTTCGCGGGAGAGACGATCGCGGCCGAGATCCGGGCCGTGGCACGAGGAAGACCCGCGCCCCCACGTGGCGTCTTCGTCTACAGGGACAAGGGTTCGATGGCCACCATCGGGCGAAACCGGGCAATCGCCGACGTCAACGGCCTCCGCTTCGGCGGATTCCCGGCCTTCCTGGCCTGGGCCTTCATCCACGTCCTCTTCCTGATCGGGTTTCGCCGTCGGCTGATCGTGATGCTGGAGTGGATCTGGAGCTACTTCACCCTGGGGCGCGGCGTGCGGCTGATAACGGGTGAGGATCAGGTTCCGAAGCCGGTTCGTCCTCCGCCGGATCCCCGGCTTCTCGGGCCGCCTGGAGGCTAGCGCTTCCGCAGATAAAGCTCAGCTCGGCTGTGGAGCTAGAAGTCGTCGAACCCGCCGTAGTCCTCGAATCCCGCGGAGGGGAGCGGAACGGCCTCGGGGATATCGACGTCCGGATAACCACCACCACCACCGCCGACGTATATCGGTCCCCCGTAGTGGTATCTCGGGCCGTAGCCCCACCAGGGAGCGCCCACGCCGACTCCGACGGAGTAGTGCACGGGGGTGCTGCGAACGTTGTTGGAGCAACCGGCCAAGGCCGATCCGAAGCAGCCGAGCACGGCGATCCCGATGAGCAGGCGCAGCTGGAATCTCATTGTGCCTTCCTCTTTCACTCGATGACGGCAACGGCGAGCGCCGCGCCCGTGGGATCTACGATGACCGCGGCCCGACCCTCCGCGAATTCGGGATCCGGGTCGACGACCACCTGGCCTCCCAGCTCAACGACTTTCTCGAGCGTGGCGGCCAGGTCGTCGACGGCCACGTAGGGCAGCCAGCCCGCCCCCGCATCGCCACGCTCCAGTTCCACCACGCCGGCCTGCGGCTCATCGGCGACCTTTAGGATCCGGTACGGCTCGTCGCCCCGAATCTGTAGCCCACCGGCCGTGTACCCGAGGGATACGTAGAAGGAAAGGGATCCGGCCAGGTCCGGCGTCCACAGCTCGATCCACGCGAAGTTGCCGGGAGCCGGCTCTCGGTCCGGCGGATCTCCGCCGCTGGATCTGAGGAACGCCACGGTCGCACCCTGCGGATCGCTCACCAGGCTGGTAATCCCGCGATCCCGGAGCTCGTAAGGCGCATCGTGCACTGTGCCGCCCGCGTTCCTCGTCTGCTGGGTCGTGCTGCTCACGTCCGGAACGGAGATGGAGCCGATCCAAAGCGCAGCGCCGCCCTCCACATCCGGGTGCTCAGTGTCGAAGATGCCACCGATCATCTGGTAACGATTCTCGATCACGGTGTAGCGGTCGTGCCCCTCCGCCAGGTCCGAGAAGGTCCAGCCGAACAACGGACCATAGAAACCCTTGGCAGCTGCCACGTCGCTAGTCGCGAGGTCGAACCAGACGAATTTCCCGTATTGGTGTTTGCCGCTACTAGGGGAAGTCACCCGGGGGACCCGGACCTCCATCGGTCCGCATGCGGTCACCGCGACCAACCCGGCCATCAGCACGAGCCGGGCGGGGTCTACCAGAGAACGCCGCAGGCGCCGGAGTTGATAGCCATTCCTCATGTTCGACCTTCTCTTCTTGATGCTGTCGTCACGTTCGGCCTCATGCCGGGGCAGGCGCCTCGTAGGGTGATGGTGCAACGGGCTCCGCAGGAGCCGTCGCGACTTCCGGCGCTGCCTCGTCCCCGCCGAACGGAATCCTGAAGAAGATCGCGTAGAGGACGGGCACGACGATGAGCGTGAGCACGGTGGCCACGAGGAGCCCGGCCATGATCGTCACCGCCATCGAGACGAAGAACGCGTCCATGAGCAGCGGGATCATCCCGAGGATCGTTGTGGCGGCGGCCATCATGACCGGCCGCATGCGGGCCACGCCGGAATCCACGACGGAATGGAAGCGGTTCTTCCCCGTCTCGATCTGCCGCCCGATCTCCTCTACGAGGACGATCGCGTTCTTGATCAGCATCCCGATCAGGCTCAGGAACCCGAGCAGGGCCATGAAGCCGAACGGCTGCCCGGTTAGCAGCAGTCCGGCCGTCACTCCGATGATCGCCAGAGGCGCGGTTAGCCAGATGACGAACGTTTTCTTGATCGAGTTGAAGAGAAGGACAACGATCAGGATCATCAGGCCGAAGAAGATCGGCAGCGTGCGTGCTAGACCGGCTTGGGCCCGTGCGCTATCCTCCGCCTCGCCGCCCCAGGCGATGAAGTAGCCGGGCATTCCCTTGATCGGGATCTGATCCATTTCGACGATCGGGATCGTGGTGGCGGTCAGCGTCTCGAGCGGATCCCGTTCTCCGAAGTTTTTTCCGGTGTATGCTGCCAGATCGATGTCGAGCGCCCGCTCGATACGCGGCTTCGATCGGTTGAGCAGATCGCTCGGCAGCTCTCCGTCCGGGTCCGCGTGCACGCGGATGGTCCGCGTCCGGTTCCAGCGGAAGACCGTCGCATCCTCCCACACGGTCTCGAAGCCGGCGAGGACCTGGCGCATCGGGATGTTTCGGCCGGCCGCCGGGCTCCAGATTTGCAGGTCGCGGATGTTATCCACGTCGTCCCGCTCGTAGTCCGGTGCCCGCGCTACGATCGGCAGGAGCTCGTCGCGCTCCCGGTAGACGCCGGTCTGGGCGCCCTCGAACGCGGCGCGCAGCTGCTGCGCCAGCTCCGGTCGGTCGATTCCGAGTTGCCGCGCCTGCGCTTCCGCCATCAGCGGCCGGACCGTCTTGACCTGCTCTCGCCACTCGTCCCGGATCCCTTTGCCGCCCTCCTCCCGGAGGATGTCCTTGGCCGCGGCGGCCATCTCGCGCAGGACCGTCCCGTCCGGACCGCTGATCCGGAGCTGGATCTGGCCGCCCTCGCCCGGCCCCAGCCGGAACTTCCTGATGTTGACGATCGCCTCGGGAAGGATCTCTTGAAGCTCCCGCTGTGTCTTCAGCTGCAAATCGTCGATGATCGTCCAATCGTCCACGTCCACGAACATGGCTCCGAAGGCGGGACTGGCCGGATTGGGCGTATAGGTGAGAAGGAATCGCAGGTCCCCGCCTCCGATCGCGGTCGAGACATGCGTCACGCCATCCAGGCCGAGGAAGTACTCCTCCGCCTTCGCGAGCTCGCGTTCGGTATCGCGGATGTGCGTGCCCTCGGGAAGCCAGATGTCTGCGAAAAACTGAGGCCGGGTAGAATTCGGGAAGAACATGTTGCTGACGAAGCCGAACCCCCACAAGGAGACGAGGAAGATCCCGGCGATCACGCCCATCGTGAGCCAGCGCATTCGGATCGCGCCGGACAGGAGACCCTTATACCCCTGGTAGAACTTGCCGCCGTAGGGGTTCTTGGATTCCTCTCCCGCGCCCTCCTTCTTCCCCTTCAGGAAGATCTTGCCGATCAGCGGCGTCGTCGTGATCGCCGTCACCCAGCTCAGCATGAGCGAGATGAGGATGACGGTGTAGAGCGAGCGAGTGTACTCTCCGGTGCTGTCCTGTGAGGTGCCGATCGAAGCGAAGGCGAGGACCGCGATCACGGTCGCGCCCAAAAGCGGGATCATGTTCTGGCCGACGACCTCCGAGGCGGCCTTGACGCGATCCATGCCCTGCTCGATGCGCACCTGCATCCCGTCGACTACGACGATCGCGTTGTCGACCAACATGCCGAGGGCGATGATGAGCGCCCCCAGGGAGATCCGCTCCAGCATCACGCCTTGCATCTGCATGAAGACGAAGGTGCCGAAGATTGTCAGGAAGAGAATGCCGCCGATAATCGCGCCGCTGCGGAGCCCCATGAAGATCATCAGCACGACGAACACGATGGCCACGGCCTCGAGCAGGTTCACCATGAAGCCGCCGATCGCCGCGGTCACCGCCTCCGACTGCAGTGAGACCGCGCCGAGCTCCATGCCGATCGGTGTCTGGCTCTGGAGCTGCTCCATCTTCCGCTGCAGGGCCTCGCCACTCGTTACGACGTTACCGCCCTGGACGGTGGAGATGCCGATCGCGATGCCCTGCTTCCCGTCGTGGCGGATGATCTGAGTGGGGGGATCCCGGTATCCGCGCCGGATGGTGGCTACGTCCTTCAGGTAAACGAGCTGGCCCTGTCCTCCCCGGGTGGTGATCAGGAGCTCGCCGAACTCCTTCTCGGATGTGAACTCGCCCGTCGGGACGATGGAGATGAAATCGAAGCCGAGCTCGAGCCGGCCCGCGTCGGCCGGCAGGTTCTTCGCCTGGAGGGCCCGGAAAATGTCCTCCTGAGAGATCTCGAGGGCGGCCATCTTGGCCCGCGACATCTCGATGTAGATGGTCTCCGGGTTGTTCCCCCAAAGGATGACTCTCTTGACGTCTTGCACGAGCAGGAGCTCCCGGCGGAGGAGCTTGGCGTACTCGTACAGCTCGGCCATCGTGTAGCCCTCGCCCGTCAGGACGGCGTAGACGCCGTACACATCCCCGAAATCGTCGTTTACGATCGAGGGTCCGGCTCCGGGCGGCAGGCGGCTTTGATAGTCGTTCACCTTCCGCCGCAGCTCGTCCCATACCTGCGGAAGCGCCGCCGCGTCGTACTGGTCCTTGATCGTTGCCTTGACCGACGACAGTCCCCGCGTGTTGGTGGACTGGACGCGCTTCAGCTGCCCGAGCTCCTGCACGGCTCGCTCGATGACGTCGGAGACCTCCTCCTCGACCTCTTTGGCCGAGGCGCCGGGATAGGGCGTCGAGATGATCGCTTCCTTGATCGTGAACTCGGGATCCTCGAGCCTGGGGAGGCTGTTGAACGACTTGTATCCGACCACGAGCAGGAGGATGGAGAGCGTCCAGGTGATGGTGCTCTTCCGGATGGCGAGCTCGGCGATGTTCATCGGTAGGCGCGTCTCCCAGCTAGCTGTCCATCAGGCGGATTTCCTGGCCTTCCTCGAGCACGTAGATCCCGGCCACGGCGATCGTCTCGCCCGGCGTGAGGCCGTCCAGCACGACGATGCTCTCCGTCCCGGTGACGGGACCGACCCGCACGCCGCGCCGGTGAACCGTCCGGGCCTCTGTGTCGACGATCCACACCTGCGCGGCTCCGGCTTCGTCCGAGAACACAGCGTGGGCCGGAACCGTGATCGGCACGCTGTCTTCCTCGCCAAGCAGGAGGTCGGAGAGGATGACGAGCGCCGTCATGCCCGGCAGCACTCTCAGATCCGTCGGCTGGCGCATCGTGAAGGTGATCGGGAAGGTCTGAGTGGCCGGATCGGCGGCCACCGCGAACTCCTTGATCCGCATCGGATAGGATCGGTTCGGTGCGACATCGAAGGTCGTCACGATCGTCGGGGTGTTGCCCTCTCGTACCGTGGCCATGATCGACTCGGGAACGTTGACCACGATCTCGACCTCTCCAACGTCGTGCAGGCTGAGGATCGCCTCTTTGGCCAGTACGTCCTCGAAGTTTTCGACGTACTTGAGACCGATCTGGCCGGCGAAGGGGGCTCGGAGCTCCGTGTCCCTAAGGTCGGCCTGTGCCTGCTCGAAGCGCGCCATGGCGACGTCGCGACGGGCGGTGGCCAGCTCCAGATCCGCCAGCGGCACGGCTTCGCGCTCGTAGAGCCGCCGGTAGCGCTGCGCATCTGCCTCCGCCTGATCGTAGGAAGCCTTGGCCTCGGCGAGCGCGATCCGGTAATCCCGCGGGTCGATGCGGGCCAAAAGCTGACCCTGGGCTACGTTATCCCCTTCGTTGACGGGAAACTCGATCAGCGGCCCGGCGACCCGGAAAGCCAACTCCGCCCGGTCCGCGGCCTGCGTAGTGCCCGGAAAGGTGAGCCGACCGCCGCCCATCCCGCCGACGACCATGGTGCTGATCGGCCGTACGACCGCGGGCGGCTCGACCTCTTCGCCCCCACCGCATCCCGACGACACAAGGAGAGTGGCGAGGGCTGGTAACATTAGGCCTCGCGTTACAGCCGGTGTTGTCATGGCTCCTGCTCTTCGCTTCAGGTGCTTGATCCGGGTTCGATCCCGTTGGCTCGTTTGGAAACTCAGTTGGGGCTCAGGGCGGTCTCGATCCGCAAGCGAAACTGCTCTTGCTCCTCCGGCGTCCTATCGTCCTCGAACCAGGCAACGGCGCGTTGGAAGTTCACGAGGTCGATGAGGAACGAGTACACGGCGGCGGCCGCTCCCTGATCGGCGATGAAGCTCTCGTTCTGAGCTTCCAGCAGGTCCGTTACGTTCACGAGCCCCTGCGCGTACTTGTCCTGCACGAGGTCGAAGTTGCGGCCGGCCGCCTCAGCCTGGCGGCGGTTGAAGGTGATCGCCGGGTACGAGCTTTCCAGCTGCCGGAGCGCGGTGCGGGCCTGACGCTCGACGATGTCGCCGGTCAGGCGCTCCTCTCGGTACAGCCTCTCCAGCAGGGAGCTGGTCCGGCCTACCTCGAAAGCGCGCGACGCTCCCTGGAAGAGCGGGTAGGTGGCCGTGAAGTTGAAGCCCCACAGGTTCTTGTCGATCTCCTCCAGCTCCGGTCTTCGCTCGATCTGGTAGTCCCAAAAGAATCCGGCGGAAAGAGATGGTAGGTACCACCGTCGCTTTCGCTGACCCACCTGGATGTCCTGCGCTTCGATCTGCTTCTGGATCGCTCCGAGCTCGGGGTCGTTCTCCCGCGCGAGCTGAACGGTGAGCATCCGAAACCGTTCCAGCTCCCCGGCGTTGGCGAACAGGGGTGTGAGGATCTCCACGAAGAATGGGAACTGTTCCTCAGGCTCGCGTACCTCCTGGGGCTGCCATCTCCGGTCTTGCTGCAAGGCTAGGATCTGGTTGAGGCGGATTCGCTCCGTCTCGACCCGAGAAAGGCTGGCGAAGAGTCGGCTCTGTCGCTTCGCGACCTCCGCCTCCCATCGGTACACCTCGTCTCGTCCCGAATAGCCGACTTCGGCCCGGAACTTGGCCAGTTCCAGGTTCTCCTGCGTGACCTGCAGGTTGCTGATGTCGATTCGGTAGAGGATCAGCGAGAGGGCGTAGCGGAGGTACTCCGTGCCCGCCTGATCGAACGTCTCGAGCCGGGTCGCATCGTAAATCTGCTCGCTGCTCTCGAGAAGTCGGCCCGAGCTCCGGTAGTCGCTGATCCTCTCATCGTCGTAGATCATCTGATTGGCCCGCACCCCCGCCGAAGCGGTCCGGTCCGGAACGGTCCCCTCGAGGAAGAGCTGGCTGATCCCGCTAATGTCTCCGATGGCGCCGATCTGGGGGAGGATGGGGCTCAGCGCGAGATCCCGCTCCTTCTCGGCCGTCACGATGTCCTGCGCCGAGATCGCCAGAACCAGATTGCCTCGCTCGGCGTACTGCAGGACCTGCGAGAACACGAGCGGTTCCCTGGTGAGCTCGAGGGCACGTTCATTGAGCCACGTGGCCAGGGCCATCGTGGCCACGCTGGGCCGGTAGCCGATCTCGATGGCCGTCTGTGCGTTCATGAGAAGGCGGGGGTCGGCGGAGACGAGTATAGGTAGATCGTCCATCGACGCCCCGCGCATCAGCTCGCTGATGTTCACGGCGACGCGGCGCGCGGCGACGGTCGTCAGCTCGGGTGTGCGCGCGGCCAACGCACCATGTACGACGTCGCCGTGCCCCTCCACGCTGAACGTCGGGATCCGGCGGGCGTTGAGGCCTCGCATCAAGCGCACGTGCTCGTCGATCGTCAGGCGGGGCAGGCGAGTGAGGATTACGGCTTGGGCGTCGCCGAGGGCGTTGAGGGTCGCATCGACGTCCGTCGTCAAAGGAATGGGGATGAGATCAGTCTCGGTCGTGCCTTCGAGATCGCTGATCTCACCTGTCAACACCGATAGCTGATCGAAAAGGTCCGCATCGATAAGGACGTGAATTTGCTTGACCGGCACCAGCTCGAGCAGCTCGCGGATGTCGCCTTCGGCGCGATTGGCGATGAGCATGAAGTTGAGGTTGGGCTTCGCCGAGCGATCGCCGCGGACGTCCGCGACCTTGAAGAGATCCAGCCGCTGCACGTAGGCGCTGATGACCGGCTTGCCGAGATCGATCTGGGTTGCGGCTTGCGTGATCAGGGCGCCCGGCGCCACGACGACGTCTACTTCCGGATCGTCAAGTGCCGCCCTGAGAGCCGGCTCCATCCGATCGGCGCGCCAGCCCGCGTCGAACTCGGGGGCTCGCTTGAAGATCGCCCGCTCGCCTCGCGCGGCCAGAATAGCCGTGACCTCTCTCTCGATGCTGGCCACCACCGTGTCGCCTGGGGAAGGACCGTCCTCCACGATGGCGATGACGATCGGCGCCGCGCGGACCGGCTCCAGGGCTCCCTCCTGGGCCCACCCGAGCGATGGGAGCACGAAGAGGGCTGATATCGACAAGAGCTGCCCAGCAGTGCTTGCGCTCAGGTAGCTCGCGAAAAGCCTGTACATCGATCGTCCTTCATCAGCGAGAGGTTCGAGACCCTCCATACGTCGGCGTAGGCGGACAATTGGCCACATGGCGGGCCGAATGTCGAGGGGTGCTACTTTGCTGGAGTTGCGGTGACGGCGATCGGCAAAGGGAGCCCGGCTCAAGTCCTGGAGCGAGCGTTCGAGAAGGAACTAGCCCCCTAGGGGCCCCCGCAGGTGAGGATCTCGTGGCGCAGCTTCACCCAGGCGATACGCTGCTCGAGTGAAGCGCTGAGGGAGAACTGGGCTTCGCCATACTCGTAAAACACCATCATGCGGCCCCGAATCTCCGATTGCTCCGGCGAAAAGCCCATCTCCTCGAACAGGCCGCAGGTCCACTCAAGCCGCGCCTCATCCACTCGTTGCACCGCTGCGGCCGCTCGTTCATCGGAGGCGGCCCAGGTACGCATCGCTGACTCGTAACGGGCTCGCTCCTCGCGGGCGATATCCTCCATTACCGAAAGCAGGTTCTCTTCGGGAGTTCCTGACAGATGTTGGTGGTCGCGAACCGCCCCGACCATCCGTGTGGTCCAGTATTCGAGCACGCTGACGAGAAGATCTTGAAGATCCTTGAAGTGCCAATAGAAGCTGCCCTTGGTAACGCGTAGGGATTCGGCCAAGGGCTCGACGTGAATTCCCTCGACACCTTCACGAAGAAGCGCGTCGAGGGCTGCGGCGAGCCAATCGTTTCGAGTGAGCTTCTCGCCGGTGGGCGCTTTGTCAGATGTCATCTCTCGCCATACTCGTAGAATATCGCCATTCGGCAGCGTATGTCGAGCCTATCATGCAAGCCGTTACTCGGGCACCGGAGCTTGCCGCGGCCCGTCCATGCGGCCATGATGACCTTGGTCGCGCGTGGGGTCGCTCGTCTTGTCCGGCAGGGGTGCTCATCGGTTGAATCGCCGAAGGTGGTCGCGTGGGGTCGCCCGGTAGGGCAGCGCCGGCAGCCTGGCGCCGGCTTCGTGGGACTCTTCTTCTCCTGATCGCAACGGTCCTTCTCATCTCGGCCATCCTGGCCACGACATTTGTTCCGCGACGATTTCAGCAGAATGTGGAAGTGGCGCGGATCGAGTTGGCGGAGGTGGTTCGTCCCGCCCGGTCCCTGGCCACGGATCTGCAAGCTGCTCTTGATCGGCAAGCCGCTTCTGTTCGTGCCTATTTGCTGGATCGCGACGTCACCAACAGCGATCGGTACCGCCAAGCGAGGGTTCTGGAGGACTCGATACTGTTGCAGCTCGCTCCGCTGGCCAGACGCTTGGGTCCCCAGACCGTGGCTCAGGTGGCTGACGTACGCGCGAGGGCCCTGGTGTGGCACGAAGAGCAGGAGAGGCTCCTCCTTGCCGAAGCCGGCTACGCGCCCGAGTTCCTCAGGCGACTACCTGCGCAGCAGGCACGGTACGATGAAGTGCAGCTGGCGGCCGAGCGGCTCAACGCGACGCTCGTCGAACTGGAGAAGTCTCGGGGGGACCGAATCGCCGGGCTCGTTGCCATGGAGGCCCCGATCCTCCGCAGCGTCGGCTGGATCGGCGGAATCGCCGTGCTCATGGCGATCCTTCTGGCCTGGAGGGTGATCCTGCTCTCCGGCCGGCCATCGCGACGACTTCTCGAAGAGAGCGAGCGGAACTTCGCGGATCTCGCCGACTCCATTCGGGAGGTGTTCTGGATTCTCGACGCGGAGTCAGGGCGGTTCGTCTACGTGAGCCCTTCCTACGAACTGGTCTGGGGCCGCAGCCCGAAGCCGCTGTATGCCGGTTATGGCAACTTCCTCGCGACCGTCCATCCTCAGGATCGGGCTCGTGTCGAGGCGGTCACCGCTCCAGCGGCGATCGAGTACCGGGTCGTGCGACCCGATGGAACCATCCGGTGGATCGCCGAAAGATCGCTGTTGATGGAATCGCCGGACGCAGGTTCGAGCCGGCGCATCGGAATCGCCTCTGACGTGACCGAGAGGATCGAGGCGCGTCAGCATCTCGCTCACCTGGCTCTTCACGATCCGCTGACCGGTCTCGGAAACCATCTTCTTTTCCTCGACCGCCTGGAGCACGCCGTCGCGAGGGCCAGACGCACGGGCAGCCCGGTAACGGTCATCGTGGTCGACATCGAGGATTTCCAGTCGGTCAACGAGAGCCTCGGCAGTGAAGTGGGGGACCGGGTTCTGGCCGCGGTCGCTCAGCGGCTGGGGGGAATGCTGAGAGATGAGGACACGGTCGTCCGTCTAGGCGAGGACGCTTTCGTGGCCATCATCGAAGGCACCGGAGGAGACACCGCCGTCGGGCGCGCTGCCAGCCGTGTTGCGGCCGCGTTCGAAACGCCGTTCACGGCTGACGGCGAGTCGGTCGAGCTTACCGCGAGTGTGGTGACTGCGGTGAGTGGACCGGGGACCATGACGGCGGCCGACGTCGGCCGCATTGCCGACGAGGCCCTCCACCGAACTCGTGTCGAACGGACTATACCTGATCGCCGGGGCCGCCTACGCCAGGCGCTGGACGACCGGGAGTTTCGCGTTCTCTACCAACCGGTCGTGGATCTCGCCACGAGCGAGGTCATCGGGCTAGAGGCTCTCCTGAGGTGGGATCACCCGGAGCGGGGCCGGCTCTTACCGGGAGATTTCCTCCGCCTGGCCGAGGAGAGTGGTCTGATTCATCCGATCGGCTTCTGGACGCTGAGGCAGGTGTGCGAGGATATGCGGTCGTGGGAGTCGGCGCCGGGACCGCTTCGAGAGGCCTGGGTCGCGGTGAACGTATCTCGGGCACAGTTCGAGATGCCCGACTTCGTGTCGGAGGTCGTCCGAATCCTCGAGGCCTCCGGCGTCCTCCCGGCGCGACTGCGTATCGAAGTAGACGAGTCGACCTGGTTTAGAGCCCGCGCGCCGCTGCAGCGGCTCCGCGACTTGGGGCTTTCCGTCTCCGTAGATCGCTTTGGTGAGCGCTACGGGGCCTTGGGGGCGCTTCGCCGTCTGCCGGTCGACACGCTGAAGCTTAGCCGTGGACTGGGTTTCGGCCCGTTCGGCAGGAAGGAAGCGACTTCCTCGGTGGGCTCGATCGTCGGACTCGCTTCCGGACTGGGTCTGAGCGTGACGGCGGTAGGCGTAGAGTCGATCAGCGAGCTCCGGAGCCTGCGCGAGATCGGCTGCGCCGCTGGCCAGGGGTACTATTTTGCCCCGGCGTTGGACGACGGCGCCCTTCGCGGCTGGCTGGCCCGCGGCGGTCCAGACGCGCGGCCGGCTCGATCGGTCCGGTGATGGCCGGCTAGGTTACGGCGACCGCCTCCTCTGGTTCCACCTCCGCGATCGAACGGCAGCGGTCGACGAGATCGTCGACGTATCGCACGTCGTATCCCCGCCGTCGCAGGTAGGAGGAAGCCGGTCCGGCCCGCGCGCCGCTCCGGCAGTAGACGAGGAGAGTGCCTTCGGCCGGAAGCCGGTCCTCGTAGTCCGGCAATCGCGTATAGGACGCGTTTACCGCTCCCGGGACGTGACCGGCCTCGAACTCGGAGGAATACCGTACGTCCACCGGGTGCATGTCGGGTGACGATCGCAGGGCGTCCACGGCCTCGAAATCGAGTACCTTGATCGAGTCGAACCGGCCTCCGTCCAGGAAATAGCGCTCCAAAGTCTCCGGCTCGATGAAGCCCGCGATGTTGTCGTAACCGATCCGTACCAGGTCCCGTATCGCCTCGTCCAGGTCCTCTCGCCGCACGATCAGATAGAGCGGTGTCCTCTCGTTCGGGACGAGCGAGCCGACCACTTGATTGAATGCCTTGTTGAGTGGGGCGTACAGCGAGCCGGGGATGTGCCGTGCCATGTAGGCCGCGCGGTCGAGCCGCGTGTCCACGATCAGCCGGTCCCCGGAGCCGGAGAGGTCGTTCAGTTCGGCCCTGGCGATCTTTCGCGGTTTGGGGAGGTCGCCCAGGACGGGAGGGCCCTGCCGGTTGTCCCGCTTCATCCGTGCGAAGTACATGGGCGGCTCGGGCTGGCCGGTGAGGATGAAATCCACGAAAGCATCCTCGCCGCTCATGGCCGCGTTGATCGCCGGACTGAACCGCCTCTCGTAACCGACCGTCGTCTCCGGCACGGCCCCGAGAGCCTTCCCGCAGGCCGAGCCCGCACCGTGGCCCGGCCAAACCTGCAGGTAGTCCGGCAGGTCGAGGAAGCCCTGGACGGAGGAGTACAGCTGCCGGGCGGACGGCTCCATCGCACCCTGGACCTTGGCCGCGGTCTCCAGCAGGTCGGGTCTTCCCAGATCGCCCACGAAGACGAAATCGCCGCTCGCCATCCCCATCGGCTCGCCGGCCCCGCCGCCCTCGTCCGTGATCAGGAAGACGATGTGCTCCGGTGTGTGCCCCGGCGTGTGGATCGCCTGGATTCGGATGTTTCCGATCCGGAAGACATCGCCGCTCTTCAAGAGCTCGTAGTCGTAGTCCCCGCTGTCGACCCACTCGTACTTCCAGTCGGCGGTTCCCTCGTCGGACAGGTAGAGCTTGGTGCCGAAGCGCTCCGCGAACTCACGTGCGCCGGAGAGAAAGTCCGCGTGGATGTGGGTCTCGGTAGAGGCCGTGATCGTAAGTCCCTCGGACTCGGCGAGCTCGACATATCGATCGATGTCGCGCTCCGGATCGATGATCAGGGCCTCGCCCGTCCGCTGGCAGCCTACCAGGTAGGCGTACTGGGCGAGCTTGTCGTCGGATATCTGTCGAAAGTACATCTTCCTATCTCCGTCTTCTTAGAAATGCGGCAAACGGGGCGCCAACAGGCCATACACCCAGGCGCCGGCCAGTGCCGCGACGAGCGCGAGGATGGCGACGCCGATCCCGTTTCCGATCAGGGCGTAGATAGGTCCCGGGCAGGCTCCAAGGAGTCCCCAGCCGAGACCGAACAGGCCTCCACCGATCCAATAGCGATAGTTGCGGCCGGCCGTCGGCTTGGCCTGGATTTGAATGCTCTCGCCACCCGAAGCTTGCCGCCAGTGCTTGATCAAAGCTACGGAAACGGCACCGACCACTACTGCAGAACCGATGATGCCGTACATGTGAAAACTCTGGAAGCGGAACATCTCCTGGATGCGAAACCAGGAGATCACCTCGGACTTGGTGAACACGACCCCGAGGAACATGCCGATCAGCAGGTAGCGCAGGAGCCGGCTCTCCGGCGTTGTACGTTCGTTCATCCGCCCGACCACCCACGGAAGAGAGCCGGGAGGATCAGGTGGGTGGCGATCAAACCGCCCGCGAAGAAGCCGAGCACCGCGATCAGCGAGGAGAGCTGGAAATGAGCCAGCCCCGTGATCGCGTGACCCGAGGTGCATCCATCAGCGTACCGCGTGCCGAAGCCGACCAGGAAGCCTCCTACGACCACCATCACGAAGCCCGGCAGAGTCAGCAGGCCGGCCCAGCTGAAGAACTCGCCCGGCACCAAGCCACGGAAATCGGAGATGCCGAGCGCCTCTAGGGCAGACCGGGTCGCCGGCGAGATGGCGATCTCCGGGTCGGGGCTGGCGAAAGCGGTCGCGGCGATCGCGGCCCCCGCGATGATCCCGAGCACCAGCGTCAGCCGCCACATGCCCTTTCGCCAGTCGTAACGGAAGTACTCGATCTGGCCGGGAACGGTGGCTGCGCAGATCTGACGGAAGCTCGTCGAGAGACCGAACGCCTTCCCACCGGCCAGAAGAAGTACCGGTACGACAAGCCCGATCAGGGGTCCTGCGACGTACCAGGGCCAGGGCTGTGAGAGCCAGGCGATCACTGGCGGACCGCCTCTAGCGTACGTGACCGTATAGTGTTATCCAAGTTGGGAATTCACATGTCTTTTGGAGGTTCTCAAATAACAGCGTCCAGGCGTCTCGGGCTAACCGTAATCTGCGTCGTTGCTGGCATGATGATCAACGCCGGCGACCTGTGCGCCCAGCAGGAGAAGCGGAAGGGCTTCGGCTTCAGCGGGTCGCTCGGCTGGTCGACGATCGGCGGCGACTACAGCGAGCTGATCACCAACGGGATCCCCGGCGAGGGCTCCATCTGGTACCAGCCGAGCTGGTGGCGGGTCGGCGTCTCGCTCCACGTCGCCTCCTACGATGTCGTGGAGCCGTTCTCGGACTTCAGCATCAGCCAGGTCGAGTTTCAGCTGTTCGGCACTTTCCTGTTCCTCCGAGGGAACCTCTTTCAGCCCTACGCGCAGGTTCGGGCGGGAACCACACGCTGGCGGCCCGAAGGGCCCATTTTTGACCCCAATCCCCCGCCTCCGGATGTTCCTCCCGGAGAGAGCGCCGCGCCGGGTCGGAACGGATTCCAGGGAGGACTGGCGATCGGGTCGGAGTTCTGGATCACGGAGAACTTCGGCATCGACGTTGGTGGCCTCTTCTCAGCGTTCTCAACGGAAGAGCTGGACGTGCCCGGCCTCGGCATCACGGACCTGACGTCGGGCTCGGAGATCGGGTTCCGCCTTGGCGTCGTGTGGTTCCCATGATGAGGGGCAACAGGGTTCCGCGCGTCAACGCGGCCGTGGCGCTCTTGGCGATCGCAGTCGTCGCCGCCCCATCCGTGCTCGAGGCTCAAGAGGCAGGTCCCCGGGTCTCGGAGATCCCGCAAGGAGGGTCGGCTCGACGCTCAGCGGGGAGCGACACGAGTCGTGTCTCCGCTTTCTTCCCGCCGGGGGCGATGACCCTCTCCCGAAAGACGGCGTCGGCCGCTTCGGATCCGACGAACCGTGAACGATTGCTTTCCGTATCTAGCGGGACGGCCGGTTTGTTCGACGAGCTGTTCGGAGAGAGCAGTGGGAACCCGTCCGAGAATGCGGACGAAGGCTTTGCGGCGGCAGCCGCGGATGACGACAACCACGAAAACGCCCGCTACGACGAGTGGGGCGCCAAGCGGAACATCGGCATGGCCCTCGGCCAGGTGGCCGGGATCAACGCGGTCGTCTGGTTCTTCAACGAGTATGTCCGGGGCGGCAACTTCACGTCGGTGAACCCGAGAAGCTGGTGGTTCAACATCTCGCACGGCTTCTTCTACGACGACAACCACTTCAAGACCAACATGTTCGCGCATCCTTACCACGGGAGCCTCTACTTCAACGCCGCCCGCTCGAACGGCATGAATTACTTCGAGTCCATGCCGTTCGCGGTTCTGGGAAGCTTCATGTGGGAATGCTGCGGCGAGACACACCTGCCGGCCTGGAACGACTGGGTCATGACCAGCCTGGGCGGGGCTTCGATCGGCGAGGTGCTGTACAGAGCCGGCTCCACCTTCCTGGACAACGAGAAGGCAGGTGGGAGCAGGACGATGAAGGAGATCGGGAACTTCATCCTGAACCCGATACGCGGCTTCAACCGGCTCGTCTCCGGCCGTTCGGGCCGGATCTACTCGAACCCGGCCGACCCGTATGACCGCGTGACGCCCCACCTGCACAACTTCCTGAAGCTCGGGGTTCGGATCAGGGGAGATCGCACGTCGAGCGAGAGCTTCGAGTCGGACACGACGCAAGCGAACATGTTCTTCGAGTTCGACATGACACACGGGAACGTCTTCGAGGCCACGCGCCGGAAGCCGTTCGACTTCTTCACGCTGGGCATACAGCTCAACTTCGGCGATACGGAGACGGTCGGTCGTCTCCAGATTCACGGAAACCTCTTCACTAGTGATGTCTCGAGAGGTGAGAAGAGCCATCACGTCTTCGCGGTCACCCAGAACTACGACTATATCAACAACAACCTCGTCGAGTTCGGTGGTCTGAGTTACGGGGCGGCGCTCTTCTCTCGCTGGGCGATGTCCGAGACCTGGGACTTCCGAACCGACGTGAATGTCCACTTCTACCTGCTGAGCGCAGTGGACTCCGAGTTCGCGTTCATAGGCGGACGGCCGCCGAACGTGGAGCGCTTCCGAGAGTACGACTTCGGCATCGGCCCCGGCGCCTGGCTGAACTTCGGTTTCACGCATTCCGGACGTCGGGTCGCGAACTTCCTGTATCGCTTTACGTATAGCTCGACTCTGAACGGGTCCAACGTGAACGGGGCGGACACGTACCACACCATCCAGTGGGGCGGCTTTCAGGGCGTCTTCCCGATCGGTCGTTGGGGCGTCGGGGCGGACGTCATCGCGTATGTCCGGAGAAGCTTCTTTGATGACGTCGGCTTCGAGGACATCAAGCAGAACGTCGGTCAAGTTCGCTTCTACGGGGTTTTCCAGAGCTTCTAGCCGCAGCGTGCTGGTCCGTTTGTCACGCGGGCGGCCTGCCCATTTCCGCTTGAGAGCCTTCTCGAGACGCCTCTTAGCAGCTTTCTGCATCTTCTTCCTAGCTTGGGCCGCCGCGGGACTGGGTCAGGCCCGCGCGCAGGAATCGTCCGGATCGACCGGAGCCGCGATCGGCGGGGCCGCGCTTGGGGCTGCGTCGGGCGCGATGCTCGGCCTGACGGCGAGTTTGATACCCTGCGCAAAGACGCTCTCCCAACTGACTTGCGGCCGCGTCTCGACGATTTCGGGTGGCCTGATCGGTCTTGGAAGCGGAACCCTGGTGGGCGCTTGGGACTCCGATCGGCTTGGGGGCGCGGCCAAAGGGGCGGCGATCGGCTTTGGGGCGGGGGCCATGGTGGGCCTCGTGCTCAAAGAGGTCGTGCGGCAGTACGGGTGGCTGGACGTCGTTTCGACCGGAGCGGTCGGCATGGCGATTGGCGCTCAGCCGCAGGGCTCGGCTCTCGGGCTGGGCGCCGGGCTGTTCGTCGGCTCCGTCCTCTGGCTGACCGTCCCTTCATGGGGCTTTCCCGATTTCGCCGCGGCAGGCCTGCTCGGATTGGCGGCAGGCGGGCTCGCTGCATGGATCGTCGATGCGGCCGAAGCGAACTCGGCCGGGGGCACCGGCGTGACGATCCCGTTCTCCTTGAGCCTGTGACGTCTCGAACGGCGATCTCGTTCTTCGGAGGGGTGAGCCTGGCCGTATTTGCGGTCGGCTGTGCCATATCCCCGGAGATGAAGCTGGTGCCGGGAGGACGAGCCTGTCCCGGGCCGGAGCCTGCCGCCCCAAGCGAAGCGATCGCCTGGTATGGTCCGATCGGATCCGGCGACGAGCGGAGCAATGCCCGCTGGTGCGGGACGGTCGGACCCGTCGCGGTCGATCCGGTCCCGGGCGTCCGGCTACCGGAACCTGCCCCTGACGATTCATTGGCGGTCATCAGCTGGAACATCCTGATCGGGGGCGGGGATGTGTCCCGCTTCCTTCAGGAAGTGCTCGGATACGGCTGCCATCGGCCCTCGCCCGAGCTGCCGACTGATTTCTCCCACTTCGTCCTCCTGATTCAGGAGGCGCATCGCCGGTCGGAAGTGATCCCAGACTTGCCGGAATCCTTCCGTTTCCCGCCCCGGATCGTGCCGGAATCGCGTCCAGAGGGATGGCCGGACATCGTCGAGTTGGCCCAGCAGTGCGGGCTCGCTCTCTACTACGTTCCCTCCCAGCGCAACGGACCCGAGACCATCGATGGCGGGCGTGAAGACAAAGGGAACGCCATCCTCTCGACGCTGCCGTTAGCGGACCTGGTAGCGATCGAGCTTCCGTACGAGGCGGGGCGAAAGGTGGCGATCGGGGCGACCGTAAAGGGGCCGGGTGGGAAGCAGCTTCGAGTCGTGAGCATCCACCTGGACGTCGCCTCTACGCTGTATCGGACGCTCACCAGGGTGAACACCGCTCGTCTCCGGCAATCGCAAGGGGTGTTGGAAGCCCTCGCGCTGACAGAGACCCCTGGAGCGCCCGTGCGGCCTTGCGGCCAGCTGCCGCACCCGATCCCCACGGTGGCGGCCGGCGACTTCAACACTTGGTCGGCGGGCGAGAGCGCCATCGATCAGATGCGCTCTTGCTTTCCGGACTCGCCGCCCTGGGACGGGCTGTCGACGCACCGGTCCTTTTCGACCGATTTCATCTTCTTTCGTAAAGGCGGAGAAGGCAGTGTACGGTACCTGGAGGGCTCCGAGCGGAGGGTCGGGGAACGCTACGGCTCGGACCATCACGCCAGAATCGCGTGGTTCGGCTGGAGTGAATAGATTGGCTGTCGCGAGCAATTGAGGCTGCGCTTCGACGATCGGCGTTGGCGCAACAAGCGATAATGATAAGGATGACTCTCTCCATGTCTGAATACGTAACGCGACGGTTCAATCGGCTCGTGCGGGCCGTCTCGCTCATGGCCGTCGGACTTCTTCTCGCCGGGTGCGGCGACATCAGCGAGTTCGTGAAGCCGATTACTCCCGCCGAGATCTCGGGCGAGTGGCACGCGACCGACCTGGTGCTGACTGATGCGGCTGACCCCACGCAGTCTGTCGACTTGGTCGAGTTGGGGAGCAGCCTCTTTTTGCGCTTCTCGATCGACGGCGACTTCCAGTCGATCATCCAGACGCCCGGACAGCCTGACGACGTCGAGACCGGCACGTACCAGATTCTGGAGACCGACGAATTCATCTTGGTGGAGCCGAACGACGCGCCGAACGACACCATCCACTTTGCCTACGAGTTCCAGACATCCAAGACCGCCTTCACGTTGACACTGCTCTCGGACGACCTCGATTACGACTTCGAGGGAGATGGGACCGAGGTCCCCGTGCACTTTTTCGCGATCGTGATCCGCTAGGTAGCCGCGCCGGTGGCCGCTCGACCACCGGCTCTGAGCACCCGCCGTTCCCTCAGCGTTCGCGACTCGCGGCCGCTCTCGCCCTGCCGAATGACCCGAGGCTAGCTTTAATCCCTATGGGACTCCTGAGAAATGGATTCAGACGCGTGAACGGCGCGTCGCACATCCTGGAGCCCGGCATGGTCGGGATCGTTAGACCGGGTGACACGGTGGCCCACGGTGTGAGCTCTGAGGAGCCCGTGCGGGCGCTCGTGATATGGGCTCCCGGGGGAGAGGCGGATCGGATCGCCCCGTACTTCGAGCAGCGGCCGGTCCAGCGAAGAGGGAACTAGCCGGCGGCCCGCCGCGCGTCGATCAACGCCACCTCGGGCAGACCCTGGGCCGGGCAGGATCCCTGCTCTCCACCCCTTCGGCCCACGATTTTGTCGGCATCGGTCCGAAGGCCGCGAAGCCGCCACAGAAAGACCTGCGCTACCAGCGTGAACGCCCCGCCGATCACGTAGCCTTGCGGGATCGAGCGTGCGCGGGCCACGTACCCCAGCCCAGCCTGTTGAGCGACGCCACCGCCGTTTCCGAACATAGAGTCGAACGAGGCGACCGATGCACGCTGCTCGGAGGGGATGCTGTTGTGAAGCAGGGCTTGCTTGACGGGTCCGGCTGCGCCGACAGCCCCGGCCATGAGCATGAAGAACGCGACGGCAACCCCAAAGCTGCCGGCCAGGCCGACGCCCACCGCAGCGAGCGCCTGAGCGACCGAGGCCCAGAGCAGCAGCGTCGTGCGCCGGCCGCAGAAGCTGCTGAACCAGTCGGCCAGGGCGTTGCCGCAGATCATCGAGAGAGCCATCAAGGAGGCGACCACTCCCGCGACCCACACGGCGTCCCGGCCCAGCAGTTCCAGGAAGTAGGGTTGCCACGCGTACACCGCCCAAGCCATGAACCCGTATTGAACGAACGAGCAGAGCATGAGGAGGCGCACCGGCTGCTGGTGCCAGCCGTATTGGATCGAGGCCGACGCGACCGACCTCATTTCGGTGGGGATCTCGCTGGGGCGCATGGTCCGCGGCGTGAAACCGATGTCGTACATCGTGAAGAAGGCCACCGCGAACGCACCGCCGAGCATGATGGTGCGAGCCACGTAAGGTACTGCGAGGTCTATGCTTCCCAGAACGCCTCCCGTCAGAGTTCCGAGAAGCATGGCGGTGCCGCTCACCATGGAGCCACGGGCGAAGACCGAGTCGAGCTCGCCCTCGAATCCCACCGCCGTCAGCGCGTCCACGAGCCAGGCGTCGACCGCTCCCGAGTAGAAGGTGAATCCGAGCCCCATGACGACGGAGACTGCCGCAAAGGCCATTAAGCCGCCTCCGAGGCTGGCCACCGTCAGATAACCGATCGTTGTCAGCGCTAGTATGGCCACACTCAGTAGGAACGATGGCCGCCTCCCGGCGGTGTCGGCCAGCACGCCGGTCGGGATCTCGAAGATGAACATGCCGGCCGTAAAGGCGGCGTTGGCCACGAAAACACCGAAGATGTCGAGGCCGGCGTCGAGCAGGAAAAGGGTGTTGACGCCCCAGATGAGGGCAGCCGAGAGGGTGTAGAGCCCCGCGATCGTGTAGTAGCTCGCCAGGATTCGGCGGGGTGTCAGCCTGCTTCGAGACACGAATTCCCGTCAGCTGCTGGCATACATCCTCGGAGGCGGCCTCGTGTGGCCCCTAGAGCATCTCCTTGAAGCTTCGGGCGAGCTTGAACTTCAGCCCGCCATAGGCGGGAAGGTACTCCTCGAGCTGCTCGAGGTTGTCGATCCACGTGGTCACGCCGAGCAGCGCGAGATAATCGATCAGCCCGTGGACGACTGCTCCTCCCTCCACGGTAAGCATTACCTCTCCGTCCATGAGCATGGACCGGTAGTTCTGATTGAACGAACCCACCATCAGATACGCCACGAACCTCTCGCGCGTCGCTGGCGAAGTCTCCCGCATAACAGCCTGCTGCACGGCCAGATGGACCGGAACGTCGTCCGCGAGCGATCGCCCGTTGAGTGGGTCCGGCGCATCTCCCTGCTTCGCCAGCCGCTGTATAAAGGCGTCGAGGAGAGGGCCCAGGTCACGGCGCTCCATGATCGTCCGCCACGCCTCTGCGGACGCGAGAAAATGGGTCTTCGCGTGCAGGAACGGCTTCTCCTCGTCGCGGGGTTTCGCGTCGGGCCCACCCCGGCCCGCTTTGGCGACGCGTTCCGTCCGCCCCGACCAGGAGACCGAAGACTGGAGTCCCACGAAATCGCGCAGGGGCTCGGCTGCGAGACCCGCCTCGATGGCCTGCAGCCTGCGATGAACATCTCCTGGCTCGTGGTCGAGCGCATACACTCCGGTCTTGAGCATTCCCCCGGCAGTGCCGATCTCCGTACCGAGCTCCGTCTCGAGCAGGATGAGGCGCGCGAACAGCTCCTGGGCGCGCGACATCTGCGCGAACCGGTTGGACGGTGCGTTTTGGAGCGCCGGCGCGACGATCAGCACCCGGCCTCCGCGTAGGCAGTTGCCGACCAGCCACGAAGCGAGGAGCGGCGCGTTCCACAAGGAGTCAGGGACGATGAGCACCGAGCCGGGTGGCATGAGGGTGTACAGCGTCGCTTTCAGGACGTTGATCAGCTTGAGCCCGTGCCCGGTCTCGTTGTGGAGCTCCAAGGCCAGAGAGATCGCCCTGCCGGTCTCCACCTCCGTCCGGACGATCTCCTCGTAGTTCGCCGGCTTCGTCCCCGGCTGCAGCGGGAAAGGAATATCCGCCGCCGAGAAGCCCTGCTGAAGGAGCAGCTCGCGTGCAGCCACCTTGATCGAGAGGGCGGCCGGTCCCTGGAGCAGCAGTCCACGGTCCTCCCAACCGGGCCCGACGTAGTGCTCGCCGATCCCCATGCCACCGTAAATCACCATCCCCCTGTACGGGTCCTCTTCCGTGATGTCGTAGAAGGCCAGCTTCCGGTGATCTCGCATCACGTTGTCGGGCCACTTGATCGCCGGTAGCAGCTGGTTCGACCAGTAAGAAGGGTCGGCGGGGTTGGTGATGTTGACGTGAACCTTGATCCGGTTCTCGAGCCACTTGCTACCGTACAGCTCGGCTCGCTGCTGAAGGAGGTCGGACTCGGCCACGGCCCGTCGGAGATCCTCCTGCGCCGACCGTATCGAGTCTGCCATGTAGGAGAAGCCGCGCGGGAAACGCATTCTGTGGTTCAGCGGGTCCTCGAGAAGCTTCATCCACGGTCGTGCCTTGTTGTCCTCGTATCGGTGCTGATCGAAGAAGAGAAGGTGTACGGGCAGCCTCCCCGCCTCGTTATACCGTCGGACGCCTTCGATCAGCGCGCGAAAGTACCCCTGCGCAATGGTTTGGAACGTGACGGCGTCCGGTTTGCCGTCCTTGTTCCGGCCCTGGATGTCGTGGATCCAGAGGACGCTGTACTCTTCGGCGCGCCGGATCATCGCTCCGACTTCCTCGTGGAACTCGCGGCTGTCCACGTACCAGATTCGGTTGCCTCCGACGAACGGCTTGCCGACGGCCCTCTCCACGATGGCATTCAGCTCGGCCTGCGTGTCGTGCTCCTCGGGACGGAGGCCGTACTGCAGCGGGATCCACACGAGCCGCTCGCTGCCCCACCTCTCCCGGGAGGCCTTCCGGTTCTCCTCAACGATCTGGATCAGACGACGGAACACGTAGGACACTTGATCGCGCCGTTCCGGCGCCACGAGCCCGGATCCATCCAACCAGGCGCGGAAGGAAGATTCGGCGTCCGAAGCGAGACCGAGCACGGTGTCCTTCTTCTTCCTCAGGCCGAGCAGCCGGTTGTAGGGGAAGATCACGAGTTCGAGGAGGAGCTGTTTCGCCTGCACCGCGGCGTGACGGCCCTCAAGCGTGCTCGCGCCGATGGGAAGGTCGAGGCCGGATGCCGCCACCGAGAAGGCCCGCTCGAGCTCGGCATGATAGGCGAGCACTTCCGCCTGGCTCGACGGGCCGGTCGGAAAAAGCTCGCTGGGTGTGCCGAGGTGTGCCTTGAGCTCCCGGATGCCCGCATCGAAGCTCGCCAACGCCTGCTCCGGGTTCGGTCCCCCTTGGTCGAGATACGGCGTGGTGAATCGATTCACCCAACTCGCCGTCTCGGCAACGTTGGCCAGGGCTGCGTCGAGCGCTGGATCATCGCTCGGCTCGAGCAAAGGCTCGCTCTGTGCATCTGGCAGGATGGCATGAGCCTGCTGCGCTCGGGTATCGCCGAGGGCCTTCTGCCCGAGGGGAACAGATAGTCCGAGTGTTACCGTCTGTCCCTTCCAGGGGAGCCAGTTCAGTCGAATTCGGCTCCCGTTGCCGATGATGCCGCTTCGCCGGAGCGGGGCCGAGAGGCGGAAGAGGAAATCGAGGGATGCGTCGCGGAAGTTGTAGTCGGCGCCGATCCCGATCCTGAGCATCGGGATGGCCAGGAGGGCACGCAGTCCGCCGTCCGCGCCCGACTTCCTGGCACCGATGTACCCTTCGCCGAGGAATCCCGGACCTCCAATGGTCGGGTTGAAGAGATCCTTGAAGACTCCGATGTCCACGAGGACGCCGACCTGAGGATCCTGGGTGGGGCGATACACGCCGGCATCCCAGCCGAGGTACGGCTTCCAGATCAGCGGCTGTCCCATGGACTTCGTGAAACCGCCGCCGTCCGGGTCGGCGGTGACCTGGGCGGTCCCCGCAGGAGCCGAGAGGAGCACGATTGCGAAGGCGATGGGCAGGGGACGCATGTCGGCTAGTCCACGCCTTCGGCGGTCTCCGCGATGATGCTGTCTACGACTGCCTTCAGATCGTCCGTCTCCTCGAAGACGGCCAGCTGGCGGTCGGCGCTCGATCCCTCCTCCAGGATCCGGTAGGCGTACTCGACGTCCTTGCGGCTTCCCAGCTCATCGACCACGTCGTCCAGGAACCACTCGAGCATCTCGCGGATCAGCTCCGAGGCCGGTAGCTCCTCCTGCTTCCCAAAGTCGATCAGCTTCCCGTCGATTCCGTATCGCGCGGCTCGCCACTTGTTCTCGTCGATGAGCTCGGCCGGATAGACTCGGAAGGTCATGTTGTCCCGCCGCAGCTTCCAAAGCTTCGCGACGATCGCCTGGAAGATCGCGGCGAGGCAGACCACCTCGTCCACTCGCGTGCAGATGTCGGGGATTCGGAATTCCAGCGTCGGATAGGTCCAGTGCGGTCGAACGTCCCACCAGATCTTCGTCCCGTCGGGGATGGATCCGGCCTGGACGAGCGTCTCGACCAGATACGCGAACTCGCCCCAGCTCCCGAACGCTCTCGGGATCCCGGTGCGGGGGAAGTGCCGCCAGCTTACGGCCCGGTAGCTCTTGAGCCCCGTGTTCCTCCCCATCCAGAACGGCGAGCTGGTCGAGAGGGCAAGGACGTGCGGGAGGAGGTAGCGAGACACGTTCAAGGCATCGATCAGAAACTCTCGATCTTCCACGCCGATATGGACGTGCATGCCGAAGATGAGGTTCTTCTTGGCGATGTCCCGTAGATCCTCGTGGATGCCCAGATACCGGTCGAGGGGAGTGATCTCCTGGTCCAGCCACGAGGAGAACGGATGGGTACCGGCCGCAGCGATCCTGAGGCCGCTGCCAGCTACCTGCTCGGAGACGAGTCGCCGCATCCGAACGACCTCCTCGCGGGCCTCGGTCGTCGTCTGACAGATGTTGCTCCCGACCTCCACGACTGACTGGTGCAGCTCAGGCTTCATCTGTTCACGTAGGACGACGTGATCTGACTCGAGGATCTCCGTGATGTAGGAGGTGAGCTCTCGAGTTTCGGGATCGATGATTTGGTACTCCTCTTCGATCCCGATGGTGAGAGATGGCGGCTTCATCGGTTCACCGTACGCATCCGTCCGGACCGGGGCAAGCAACCTCGTGCGGTGCTCGGGCGGCCCTTCTACATTGCGCTTGCCCGGCAGCGAGGCCGGCAGGCAAGCTCAACGGAAGGAGAGGTAGATGCTCGGCTGGCTTGCGGCGTTTTGTCTGTTCTGGATCGTTTCCTCGATCTACCTGGGCGGCCTGGACGTGGAGCTCGAAGGGGGGTCGGGGTTCCGACAGTTTCTCGGGCTGATCGCCCTGCTGGTTCTTTTCATGGCCCTCTGGCGGCTTCTGGCATCCCTGTTGGGCGGTCTGGGCGGGCTGCCCGGCGTGGTTCTTCCCTTCGGCGTCACCGTACTCGCGATGCCGCTGCTCGCACGGCTGAGCTTCCGTCTGATGGGCGTGAAAGTGCAGCGAGGCGCCGCCGCCCACTGACCGCTACTCCATTTCGGGCCGGCCCCAGGGCCGGATGAACCCTTCCGGCTCCACACCGAGCGCGTCCGCGATGCGTGTGATGTAGTTGAAGTACGAGATGACCTGCGTCGCGTCGTGGATGGCGGCGTCATCGAAACCGCGAGCGCGAAGCCGCTCCAGGTCCTCGGGCGACATCTCCTCCTGCCGATGAGTCAGCTTTTCGGCGAACTCGCACAGAGCCCGATCCGCGCTAGATAGGGGAGCCTCGCGCCAGTTCGCCGCTACGGCATGCACGTAGCGGTCGGCATTGTCCTCGCTCTCGAAGTCCTCGGCGACCTCGGCCCGGAGGTCGTGCGCGTGAGCCTGCGTTCAGTAATGACAGTCCAGCTCGGCCGACACGACGGTAGCCAGGAGCTCGCGCTGCGCTCTCGTGAGCGGTGAGCTTCCGAACATGACCGCGCCGTAGAAGCCGATGCCTTCCTTTAGGACGCGGGGATTCAGGCTCATGATGTGGACGATGTGCCAGACGCGGCCGGCCCGCTCGATGGCTTTGTCGAACTCCCGCTTGAGGAGGCCCGTGGCCTCGTCGATCGGAATCTGTCGGATCCAGGGCATTCGCCAACCTACGTGGGGGTAATCGCGATCGCTCTCACCGGACTTCCGCTCCCGCCGACCACCTTCAGAGGGGCTGCGATGACCACGGCGCCGGTGGGGGGGAGCTTATCCAGGTTACACAGGCTCGCGAGCCCGAACTTTCCCGCTCCGTGCATGATCGAATGCGCTGGGAAGGCCGGCTCGAGGTCGGCGGCCTGTCCGGCGTCGGTGCCCACCGTCTCCACACCCAAACCGAGCACGTCGCGCTCGTAAGCGAGAAGCTCGACTGCATCCGGACGGAAGCCCGGCGAGTGCGGGCCCGTGTCGTCTACGTTGAGGAACTCGCCCGGGTCTTTCCTGGCGCTCCAGGCCGTACGGAGGAGCAGCCAGGCGCCGGCTGGAATCCTCCCGTGTTCTGTCTCCCAGTCGGTGATGTGCTCCGGCCGCAGCAGGAAGTCAGGGTCGCTCTCGACGAGCGGCTCGACGTTCATCACGCAGGCCGGGCCGACGAACTGGGCGGCCGGGATTGTGTCGCAGGCGTTGCCCGGAAGGTCCTTCCCCGTGATCCAGTGGATTGGGGCGTCGAAATGGGTCCCGGTGTGTTCGCCCAACCGAAGCTCGTTCCAGTACCAAGCGGGCCCCTGCTCGTCGTAGCGGGAGATGGCCTCGATCGAGGCGCCCGGCGACTGTGCGAACGGCGGTGGAAGTCCGATGACCGGTGTGTCTGGGCCCAGCGATCTGGTCAGGTCGACCACGCGCAGCTCGCCGGAGCCGAGCTCCTCGATCAACCGGGAGAGGACGCCGGTCATCCTCGCCTCACTCGTCCTCGCCGCCGAGCGATGCCAGATGGCGCTGGAATTGGTACCGGTTCTCGAGCAGGCTCAGTTCGGTGATGAAGCCGCGAACCCCGGGAGGGGGTTCGTAGGTGGCCTCGACCGCGGCAACGATCGTGGTAAGCCGTCTCGCTTCGACGGCCTCACCGAGTGCGCGCGACAGCTCCTCCTCGGAGTCGACACGCACGCTCCTCGGAACGCCGGCCGCCGCCGCCATCCCGGCCAGATCAGTTCCGGTCGCCGTGGCGGTGGGAAAACCTCCGACCGAGAGCAGGCTCTCGTTGTCGAATACGACGTGAATCAGATTCGGCGGCCGGTAGCGGGCCAGCGTCGTAAGCGTGCCGAGGTTCATCAAGAGCGACCCGTCGCCATCCAGCACGATGATGTCGAGCTCGGGCCGGCATAGGGCGATCCCCAGGCCCAGCGACGAGGCGAGCCCCATCGCGTGCTGAAGGTAGAAGAAATTGGGCCGGTGCCCGAGAGAATGGAGCTCGGCCGCCACGGCACCCATGATCGTGACGACGATGCGATCCTCGAGCTCGGGA
>JBDHGL010000005.1:0-66835 GCA_039589875.1 Gemmatimonadota bacterium | reverse complement strand
CGTGCCGCCGATCCCGATGAAGGCAAACAGACGCTTGCCTTGATCGACGTTGAAGATGTCGACCATGAACGCCCAGAAGACGCTGGTCGAGAACAGATTGATCACGCTCAGCCACGAGTAGAACGTGTACCCGGTGACTTGGGCGAGCGTCGTCTGCGTATCCGTCCCGATCACACCGCCACCCGCCATCGCATCCCAAACCAGAAGACCCGAGAACACCCCCAGGCAGGCGATGATGAAGAGGTACGCGATCGGAATGAACCGTCGGCGGTTCGTACGGCTGACCACCCCGCCGAACGCGAGCACGACGATGAGCGAGATGATCGAGGTCAGGACGAACAGCCACCTCAAGTCGCCCATGCCCCGCGAGACACCCATGGCCTCGCGCACGGGCCGGAGAAAGAAGTAGCCACACAGCACGACGAAGAAGAACGCGGCCGACAAGAGTGCGAGGGGAAGCTCGCCCTTACGGAAGTTGAGAAACCGCGAGATCAAGTCGGACACGATTTTTCGCCTAGTATCGGGGAAGAGGGAAAGGGAACCCCCGGCGGTCGGCCCTCCGTCCCCGCAGTCAGGTCGTCAGCCCCCGCGCTCGTGCCAAGCCGCCAGAACCTTTCTCTCGAGCTCCGGCGGACAGCCCGCCCCTGGATTCTCTCTCCGCTCCGCCGGCAGTGCATTCCACCATGCGAGCGTATCGCGCGCCGTGTCTCCAAGCGGACGGAAGGAGAGACCGGTCGCGATCGCCTTCTGGCAATTCACCTGCGCGAGCCCCGCGTACTCGCCACTGGCCGGCACCCATACGGTCATCTGCGTCCAGGGCTGCACTTCGTGCTCCGCCAGGAAATCCGCGTCCACCCAGGTGAATGT
This sequence comes from Gemmatimonadota bacterium, assembly GCA_039589875.1. Lineage (GTDB taxonomy): Bacteria > Gemmatimonadota > Gemmatimonadetes > Palauibacterales > Palauibacteraceae. The sequence goes on along the minus strand of JBDHGL010000005.1, from coordinate 65,968 downwards.
CGCGTCAGAGCTCCCGGCTTCTCTGATGCCGTTGAGCATCTCTGACATGGTGATTCGGGATGCCGGGCCGGTCGCGTTGTAGACACCGGTGAGCCGTTGCTCAGCCAAGCGGATCATCCAGGCGCCGAGGTCACGGCCGTCGACGAACTGCACGGGATCCGTACCGTCGCCCGGAGCGAGCACCTCGCCACCGCGGTCGATGCGAACCGGCCAATAGGTGAAGCGATCGGTGTTGTCCCAGGGACCGACGATCAGACCCGGTCGGACAATCGTGGTCCGTCCCGGGAATGCCCTCTCCGCCTCGGCCTCGCAGAGCGCTTTGAGAGGTCCGTACGTCTCGCCGGTGACCTCCTCTATCGTCGGATCGTCCAGCGTGCCGACCGGCGCGGTCTCGTCCATGCCCGCGGTAGAGAAATCGGCGAAGGCAGAGATCGAGGATGTGAAGATGTACTGGCCAGTCGACTCCTTGAGTAGCTGGGCCGATTGGCGGACCCAACGCGGGATCGAGGCCGAGTTGTCGATCACGACGTCCCACTCTCCGCCTTCGAGAGCCGTGAGGTCGTCATTCCGATCGCCCACCAGCTTCTCGACCTCCGGAAACAGCTCGGGGTTCGTCCGTCCCCGGTTGAACAGGGTCACGGTATGTCCGCGCGCCAGGGCGTACTCGACCTGGTGAACGCCTAGAAAGCGCGTCCCGCCGAGGATCAGTATGCGGAGAGAGCGGTTCGACCTGGGAAGCAGCGAAACACCGACGGCAGCAGCTTCCGAGAACGCTCCGGGGGCAAGTGTTCCGAGGGCAAGCGCGCCACCCACGCTCGCCGACAGCTGAAGGAACTCACGTCTGCTTCTCATGGCCGACGGCTCCTCCTTTCGGAAGTGACAGCAAAAAGCCCGCGGCCGGAGTCCGCGGGCTTAAAATCGGGGCGCCCGGATTTGAACCGGGGACCTCTGCGTCCCGAACGCAGCGCTCTACCGGACTGAGCCACGCCCCGAGTGCCGGGCGTCCGAAGACGCCCGAGGAGCGGGTGACCGGGCTCGAACCGGCGACCTCAACCTTGGCAAGGTTGCGCTCTCCCAGCTGAGCTACACCCGCTCGAGAGCCACCGGTCGGATTTGAACCGACGACCGCTCGATTACGAATCGAGTGCTCTACCCCTGAGCTACGGTGGCACAGGTGGAGCCGGCGGGACTCGAACCCGCGACCTCTTGAGTGCGATTCAAGCGCTCTCCCAGACTGAGCTACGGCCCCTCATGAGCTAGAGCGGGGCTGACGGGACTCGAACCCGCGACCTCCGGTGTGACAGACCGGCACTCTAACCAAACTGAGCTACAGCCCCAGGGGTTTTTGCATGGGGCCTACTGGACTCGAACCAGTGACCTCTACGATGTCAACGTAGCGCTCTAGCCAGCTGAGCTAAGGCCCCACAAAGGCACGAGCGGGACCCCGAATCGAGGCACCCGCTCGCGCATCCAAGCTACCGGCAACATCTCGACCGGTCAAGGTAGTTGAGCCCGGACCGGCGGGCTTTCGCGCGCGCCGAAACGCCCTACACGTTACCCCGATCGGGGCCCAGGTTCCGGCGCGCTTCTGGAAGGGGAGGCCCGCCTAACGACGCGCCCGAGCCTGCAGGTACCCGACGATCCGCTGGGCTTCCTGATCGTCCAGCGGACGCACGTCCTGAAGCGTCGCATTGGCACGCATTCTGGCCACGACCTCCGGCCACTCGGAAGCGAAGTGTGCGCCGGGCGAGGGAGTGGCGTGGCAGGCGGAGCATCGCTGCACGAAGAAGAGGTCGTCCTCCGAGCCGCCCACCTCTCCGGGCTGGGCCACGGGCATGGCGTGCCTCTGGACGTAAGCCGTCATCACGTCGAGCTCATCCTGCGATGGAACCGCTGCCGTGGCCATCCCGGCCAGCACGTACTCGCCCATCAGGCTTTCCGTGATCGGTCCGCCGAGCCGTTCCTTCAGCGTCTCGGCTCGCGTTTGCATGCGTCTCATCAGCAGAGGCCACTCGGCCTCCGAGTGCATCTGCGGCGCCGGCAGCCAGTGGCATCGATCACAGTAGGCTTCGAGCAGAACCGCGCCGTGCGATTCGGGCTCGGGTAGATCGGCCGCAACGAAACTGGAGGGCGGTAGGCCCACCCCCGAAGAGCTGATCAGGCGCCACCGCTGTCCGCGTGTAAGGTCGGCCGTGGGTATACCGCCCAACTCGGCGAGCACGGAATCCAGCCTGGCAAGCTCGATGGCCGGTGGTTCCTGCTCGTCCGGCGCGGAGCAGCTCGCCATCAACGCAGCAATCAGCAGCGGCATAAGGGCTAACTTCCGGCTGCGAGAGCCGCCGTAGGTCGCTTCGGTCATGGGAACCGTCCTTCGTTTCTTGGGCGAATCACGCCACATAACGATGGTCCGTCGAGACGGGAGCGTCTGTCGGGAGAATCCTCGATGGCCTGTCCGAAATCGCTGGATAAGGGTCCAATTGTCAAGGACGAAAGGCAAGAAGGCGCTGCTTTCGCGGCATCTTGCGTCCGACACCTGGCGTGATACCTTGAGCCGCGCCTTGGCCTGGGGCGTCGCACCGGAGGCCGGGCGGCGGCCCGGTTCGGCCGCACCGTGCTTCGACCTCACCGAAATGGCCGGATGGGACCACGAACAGTCATAGCGGCCGCGACGCTCGGCCTGATGACCCTGGGAACGCTCGCACTCACGCGGGGCGATCGCTCCGCCATCGCGGCTGACGCCCAGGAATCCGAGGCACCCACCGACACGACTTTACAAGTCGCCGGGCTGACCGCCCAGGAGGCGATCGACGCCTTCGACGCGGCAACCAAGGGCCCGAACCAGCCCCTGCCGTTCAATCACCGATTCCACTCGGGCGAGCTGCAGATCGACTGCCTGTACTGTCATGCTGGCACCGACGCCTCGCAGACCGGCGTAATGCCGCCCCTGGAGATCTGCATGGGCTGCCACCGGGTGGCGGGCTCCGGGCTAGAGCCGGTCGAAGCGCTTCGGGGCATCTGGGACAGCGGCACGGCAGTCGAGTGGGAGTGGGTCTACAAGCTTCCGGAGTTCGTGCAGTTCAACCACGAACCGCACATCCGGAACGGGGTCGAGTGCGAGGAGTGCCACGGTCCCCTGGAGGAGATGGACCGGATCTACCAGTGGGCGCCGCTCACCATGGGCTGGTGCCTGGAGTGCCATCGCCAGCCGCCTGCCGAGACCGACGTAGCTACCGACTACGCACTCAGGCAGCTCTTCCCTCCTCCGCCGATGCCGGAGGGACGGCAGAGGTTGGGGCTGTATCCGATTCGGCTTGACTCGGAGTACGGTGTGTCGCGCGGTCCGATCGACTGCCTGGCGTGCCATTACTAAGCGGTGATCGGTCGATGAGCGGAAATCGCGGAGCGCGCCATGCGCGGGAGGGCCCGGGGGCCGGGTGCGGATGCGCGAACGGCCGGGCGGCGAACGGCAACGGCACTTCGGCCGCGAACTGCTGCTCGGAGCACGGCGGCGAACTCGGCCACACGTCGCGCCGCGACTTCCTGAAGATCGTCGGCGTTACCGGTGCCGGAGCAGCCGTCGCCTGCGGCCCGCCCGACTACGGTGACAAGCTCATCCCCCTGCTCGTGCAGGAGGAGGAGCGGGTGCCCGGTATATCGGACGTGTATTCCTCGGCGATCGTGGCCGGGCCCGAACCGCTCGGGATCCACGCGCACTTGCGCGAAGGCCGGGTGATCAAGCTCGAGGGCAATCCGGACGCTCCAAACCGGGGCCGCCTTTCGGCTCTAGCCCAGTCGGCGCTCCAGGACCTGTACGATCCCGATCGGGTCGCCGGCCCGCGTCGACGCCAGGGCGGCGGCGCACCCGGCACGTCGGAGAACGGCGCCGAGTCCTCCGCTTCCCACACAGAGACCAGCTGGGAGGAAGGGATCGCGGCGCTCGCAGCGGCCCTTCAGCAGGGCGGTGCCGTGCTGCTCACCGGATCCGCTCCCACAGCGAGGGATCGCTTCTTCGAAGCGTGGGCCAGTGCGACGGGCGCCGAACACATTCGCTGGGAGCCGCTCGGATACGAGGCCGCGCTTACCGCGAACGAGATCGCGTTCGGGCGCAGAGAAGTCCCGAGTTACGATCTGGAGCGAGCGGATCGGATCGTTTGCTTCGGAGCCGATTTCCTCGGGACCTGGTCGTCACCGGTTCAGCTGGCGGCAGGCTTCGCGGAGGCAAGAGACGTGGATCACGGCCGCCACGCGAAGCTCACCTTCGTGGGGCCGCGGCTATCCATGACTGGACTCAAGGCCGACGAGTGGGTCGCCACCCGCTCGGGCTCCGAGGGCCTGGTTGCGCTCGCTGTTGCAGCGGTGGTCGCGGAGCGGAACGGAGTGGACGCGCCGCTCGCCGGGCTGCTCGCCGGAAACGCGCCCGAGGCCGTAGCAGATCGCGCCGGCGTGACACCGGAACAGATCCGTCGGCTCGGCGACGAGCTCGCGACGGCTACGGCGCCCGTCGCGATCCCGCCGGGTTTCGAAGGCCAAGGCGTAGAGGCCACGCAGTCACATCTAGCCGTGGCGATCCTCAATCACGTGCTCGGCGCCATCGGTGACCGTGTGCGGTTCGGAGAGAGCCCTTCGAGCGGACGCGTCGCCTCGTTGGCGGAGATGGTCGATCTGGTCGCCCGCATGGCATCCGGTGCCATCAGCACGCTGATCATCGCCGATGCGAACCCGGCCTTCTCCCTGCCGAAAGCCGTCGGCTTCTCGGATGCGCTCGATCAGGTCGCCAACAGCTTCTCGCTTTCGCCGCATCTCGACGAGACGGCCGCCGCCTGTCAGTGGATTCTTCCCGGCAGCCATGCGCTGGAGTCATGGGGAGAGGTGGACTTCGGGGGCGGCCGGCAAGGCGTCGCGCAGCCTTTGATGACCCCTGTGTTCGACACACGGCAGCAGGAGGACATCCTCCTGCAGGCGGCTGCAGCCGCCGGCACTCAGGTCGTCGCCGAAGCGGACTTCGCCACGCATCTGCGCGAATCGTCCCGCCAGCTGTTCGCCGCCGCGAACACTAGGCAGACGTTCGACGATTGGTGGCGCTATCTCCTGGCCTCGGGCGGACTCACCGGCGAGCTCCAGCAGGCCGAACAGCCTACCCTGGATCCGGCCGTCGCCGAATATGCGTTCTCGGATCCACCTGCGCCCGACGGTAACGGCCTGGTCATCTACCCGACTATCCAGTTCTACGACGGCCGCGGCGCCAACTGTTCGTGGATGCAGGAGCTACCGGACCCGGTAACGCGAGCCGTGTGGAACTCTTGGGTCGAGATGCACCCGGCCACCGCCGAGAGTCTGGGCGTGGAGACGGGCGACCTGGTCGAGGTCGGCACGGAATCCGGCTCGGTAACCGCGCCCGCGTTCGTGTATCGCGGGATTCGGGAGGACACCGTCGCCATCCCGCTCGGCCAGGGACATACGGCCTACGGGCGCAATGCCCGCGGCCGCGGGATCAACCCGCTGGACCTTCTCTCCGGAGCAGCAGACCGGGAGAGCGGCGCGCCCGCATTCAGCGCGTCGGGCGTCTCCGTCCGTGCGGTAGGCGAGCCGGGACGCCTGGTCATCGTCCAGGGCAGCGACTCCGACTTCGGCCGCGAGATCACCAAGCTCCTCACCGCCGCGAGCGCGATGGCCCCGGTGGAACATGAGGTCGACCTCACGGAGCTCGTCGAGGCGGCGTACGACTCGGACCCGAACAGCCCCTACCGCTGGGGGATGACCGTCGATCTCAACGCCTGCACGGGATGCGCGGCGTGCGTCACCGCCTGCTACGCCGAGAACAACATTCCGACGGTCGGGGAAGAGTTGTGCGGCCAGGGCCGAACGATGTCGTGGCTCCGGGTGGACCGCTACTTCGTGGACACCAAGGACGGCGGATTCCAGACCGTGCAGCAGCCGCTTATGTGCCAGCACTGCGGCGATGCTCCCTGCGAACCGGTATGCCCGGTGTACGCCACCTACCACACGGCGGAGGGGCTCAACGCCCAGGTCTACAACCGCTGTGTCGGCACCAGATACTGCGCGAACAACTGCCCCTACAAGGTTCGCCGCTTCAACTGGTTCGAGTACGAGTACCCGTATCCGCTGAACCTCCAGCTGAACCCGGACGTCACCGTCCGCCAGAAGGGCGTGATGGAGAAGTGCACCGCCTGCGTGCAGCGCGTGAACCGCGCCAAGAACGAGGCGAAGGCGGAGGGTCGCTGGGTGAGTGACGGAGACTTCCAGACCGCCTGTCAGCAGACCTGTCCGGCCGACGCGATCGTCTTCGGCAACCTGAAGGACGCCCAGAGCACGGTCTCGCAGAAGTCACACGGGCCACGCGGCTATCACGTGCTCGAAGAGCTGTACACGAAGCCGGGCGTCACCTACCTGGCCGATGTGACGCACGCTCCGTTGGCGGACGCGGGTCACGGCGAACACGGCGAGGACGAAACCGAGCACGCCGAGCCGAGCGCCGATGAAGAGGGCCACTGATGCGGGACACGGCGTGATGGGAGCAGCCGGCTGATGGCCACGCTGGCCCACGAAGTCGAGGGAACCTACCCCACCCTCGCCGACGCGAACGAGGACATCTCTAGGCCGATCCTCGTTCCCGCCTGGCGCTACGCGGTCGTGCTCTCCATATCGATCGCCGGTGTCCTCCTCGGAGCCGGGGCCTGGGCCTACCAGATCTACGCCGGCATCGGGGTGGCCGGGATCAACAGCCCCGTCGGATGGGGCATTTACATCACCCTGTTCGTCTTCTGGGTCGGGATCGCGCACAGCGGCACTCTGATCTCCGCGATCCTCTACCTCTTCCGCTCCGGGTGGCGCACGACGATCAACCGGGCCGCCGAGGCGATGACCATCTTCGCGGTGATGACGGCGGGTCTCTTCCCGCTGATCCACCTGGGCCGCGTGTGGTACTTCTACTGGCTGATGCCCTACCCCTCGCAGCGGATGATCTGGCCCGACTTCCGCTCGCCGCTCGTGCTCGACGTCTTCGCGGTCGGCACGTACTTCACGATCAGCCTGATCTTCTGGTATACGGGGCTGATCCCTGACCTCGCCGTCCTACGAGACAAGTTCAGCGGCCTCAAGAGCAAGCTGTACGGCATGGCGTCCCTCGGCTGGACAGGAAGCGTGCGGGATTGGGCACACTACCGCCGCGCGTATCTCTACATGGCGGCGATCGCCACCCCGCTGGTGCTCTCCGTCCACAGCGTCGTCTCATGGGACTTCGCGCTGAGCATCGTGCCAGGCTGGCACTCGACGATCTTCGCCCCCTACTTCGTGGCCGGGGCAATCTTCTCGGGCGTGGCCATGGTGATCACGCTCATGGTCGGGCTCCGCTACGCCTTCGGACTCGAGGCGTACGTCACGAACTACCACTTCGACAACATGGCGAAGCTGCTCCTTCTCACGTCGTTGATCGTCGGCTACGCCTACGGAGTGGAGTACTTCCTGGCCTACTACTCGGCCGATCCGATCGAGCAGGAGAGCTTCCTCTGGCGGGCGAGGGGGGCATACCAGGGCCCGTTCTGGATCATGGTCTTCTGCAACGTCGTCGTGCCGGCCACGCTCTGGTTCAAGAAGGTGCGACACAGCGTCCCGGCCCTGTTCGCCATCTCCATCTTCGTGAACATCGGGATGTTCTACGAGCGCTTTGTGATCATCGTGAGCTCGCTGGCGCACGAATACGTGCCGAGCGGTTGGGGCCTGTATACGCCCAGCTTCGTTGAGATCTCGATCATGATCGGAAGCTTCAGCTGGTTCTACATGTGGTTCCTGCTCTTCGCGAAGACGCTCCCCACGATCAGCATCGCCGAGGTCAAGGAGCACCTGGAGCACGAGAAAGCGCACGGCGGCGGGCGGGGCGCCGAATGAGGCCGCGTGAGAGCCGGGGCGGCGTGATCGCCCACTACGGTTCAATGGAATCGGCCAGGCGGGCCATCGAGACGCTGCGCGGCGCCGGATACGACGAGCTCGACGTCTACTCGCCGATTCCAGCCCCGGAGCTCGAGGAGGCGCTGGGCATCCACTCGAGCCCGGTGCGTCGGTGGGCGCTGATCGGTGGAATCACCGGCTGCGCGCTCGGCTTCCTGCTCCCCGCGGGAGCCTCGTTGGCCTATCCAATGGTCACCCAGGGCAAGCCGATCGTCTCGGTCCCGGTGTTCATCGTGATCATGTTCGAGCTCACGGTCCTTCTGACCGGCATCTTTGCGCTCTTCTCGATGCTCGTTCACGCCCGCAAGCCGAAGCTCAGGCTGGCTTCGACCTACCGCTCCGAGTTCTCGGTCGATCGGTGGGGGATCTTCGTAGCGGCGGGCGCCGACGTGCGCGCCGATGCCGAGCGAGTGATCGGCGAGACCGGGCCGGTGGCGGTCGAGGTGGCACCGTGAGGCCTTACTCGAAGCGGGCGGCGCTACTGGCCGGAATGATGATCATCACCGGCGCGGCCGCGTGCGACGATCAGCTCAAGTATATCCCGATCTTCTCGTCCATGGCGGAACAGCCATCGATCGAAGCCTACGAGCAGCCGGCTCGGGCAATCCCGGCGGGGGCGGTCGCTCTCGGATCGTATCGCAGCTACGACCTTCAGGAGGCGACGGCTCTCCTGAACCCACTCTCGATCGGCAGCGGAGACCTCGAGCTCGGGGGTGAGCAGTTCCAGATCTACTGCTCCGTTTGCCACGGCCCGGAGGGGCGCGGCGACGGACCGGTCGTCGGGCCCAATCGCATTCCGGCGATCCCGACCCTGGACCTGCACTCGGAGCAGGCTCGCTCCTACACGGATGGCTATATCTGGGGGATGATCACGAACGGTCGGGGCCTCATGCCCTCATACCGGAGGATCCCGGCTGGCCTGCGCTGGGAGATCGTCTCCTATGTTCGGGCTCTGCAGGAGGGGCGCATCGAGCCGGCGGCGGTAGAGTGAGCGAGATGGCGGCGGAACAACTGGACGCGGAGAGTCGACACCGCGAGGCGATCGACACGGCCGGGGGCTCGATTCCGGCGCGCCGCCTGCTGCTACTGGCGGGCGCGGTGGCGATCGGTGCGATCGCGTTCTTCACTACGGTAGGGACCAGCCCGCAGCGCGCCTGGGGGAACGTCTGGTACAACTTCCTCTTTTGGACCGCACTGGCTCAGGCCGGCGTGATCTTCGGGGCGATCCTTCAGGCAGCCAAGGGACACTGGGGCAAGGACTACCGCCGGATCGCAGAGGGCGCGGGCGCGTTCCTTCCGATCTCCTTCCTGGTGTTTCTCGCCCTGTACTTCGGGGCCGAGCACGTCTTCCCGTGGGTCCACCCGGTCGAGGGTCACATCAACCGCGATTGGCTGACGATCGGAGGCATCTTCTGGAGAAACGGGATCCTTCTGGCGCTCATGTTCGGGGCGAGCGGTCTGTTTCTCTGGCACTCCCTCCGTCCGGACGCGCCGTTCGTCAAGGGACGGCATTCCGGCTGGCGCGCGGCTCTTGTGGATCGGCTGGGACGAAACTGGCGAGGCGACGATGAGGAAGCGGCGCGGTCGCGAGGCACCCTGGGCTGGCTCGCGCCACTGCTCATCCTGATGTGGGTGAGCGTCTTTACGCTCCTCGCCATCGACATGTCTATGTCCCTGCTGCCCGGATTTCTCAGCGTGATCTGGGGACCCTACTACTTCATCGGCGGCTGGCTGACGCTTCTCGCCTTCATCGCGGTCGTCGCCGGCTGGCACGCCGGCGTCCGAGACCGCCAGCTGTGGAGCCGCTGGCAGTTCCACGACCTCGGCAAGCTGCTCTTCGCCTTCTGTGTGTTCTGGACCTACCTCTGGTTCTCGCAGCTCATCGTCATCTGGTACGGCAACATCCCGAGAGAGACGAACTGGTTCGTGGAGCGCACGTCGCAGGGCTTCACGCCGCTGTTCGCCCTCCAGATGGTGTTGATCTTCGGCCTGCCCTTCATCTTGCTGTTGGGCCGCGCGCCGAAGATGAAGCCCCGCTTCCTGGCCTTCGTGGCCCTGCTCGTCCTTCTCGGTTTCTGGATCGAGCGTTACAACATGGTCTTCCCGTCCATCTGGGAAGGCTCGCCGCCGCTCGGCTTTCCGGAGGTCGCGATCTTCGCGGGTTTCCTCGGCCTTTTCGGGCTCACCTACTCGCTTTTCGCAAGCACCTTCCCGTTGCTTCCGCTGCGGGAATCCCTGATGGAAGGGGAAGCCAGCAAGGGGCCGTAGGCCCAGCTTCCTGTCGCCGAGCGACAATAGCTCGGCGGATCGTTGTGGGGGATGGGATTGGGTTTGTGTGCGTCCACGCACAACTGAAGGAGATGCGCCCATGAAGCGCCGACTGATCACCCCGCTGCTCGCCTGCCTGCTCGCTGTCGCAGCAACCGCCCCTCTCGTCGCCCAAGAAGACCAGAGGATCTACACGAGAGTGGCACTCTGGCAGGTCGAGCGGGCTCGTTGGTCTGATTTCGTCGAGTGGTTCGAGACCTATGACCAACCCGTCATGGAACAGCTGTTCGCGGATGGTACGGTCGTCGAGTGGGGACTCGACGCGTCATCACTCCATCGCCCGGACGGCTACACTCACGGCACCTGGTTCTCCTCGACGAGCCTGGCCGATCTGGAAGCCGTGCTTGATGCCTTCGACGCGGACATGGAGGCTCGTGGCGACGAGGGTGCCGACGCACTGGCGGACTTCGCCAGCATGATCACCGGGCATCGGGATTATCTGCTGCGGGATCTGGTGCGAGGAGCCACCGACGCGCAACTGGATGGCGGCTACTGGGTCGGCAACTTTTCGAACGTGAAGCCGGGCGAGGGTAGCGCATACAGGAGCTACTGGGACGAGCACACCGAGCCCCTGTTCGAAAGTCTCCTCGCGGATGGAACGATCGTCGCCTACGGCTTGACGGTTGAAGATGTGATCACGGAGGGGTTCGGAGGACGCACTTCCTGGTACATCGTTCCGAATGCGGCGGGGCTCGACGCGGTGGGCGCCGCTTTCCGCGCGACCTGGCAAGCCCTGAGCGATGAAGGACGCCGGGCCCGAATTGCCTCGATCATCGCTTTCAGCGAGGAGGGCTCCTTCCAGGAGTTCATTTCTGAGCTGGGCCACTACGCCGTCAAAGCGAACTAGGCTGCGGCTGGAACCACTCGCTGTTCACCGCTGGCCGGTCCCGTGCGCTCGCGCGGGGCCGGTCTTGGCTCTGACCCGGGCTAGACCAGCTCGTAACTGAAGCGCTCTCCAGGCTCCTCACCCACTCGGATCCGGACCAGGCAGGCGTAGCGGAACTCGAGCTCGGGATCGCTCTTATAGGCTTCGAGTCGCGCGCGCGATATACCGGCGGAGCTGGGGTGGCTGCTCTTCTCGATATCGACGGCCAGGAGATTCTCCTTGGTGCCTCGGTGGTGCACGATGATGTCCGGGTAGGCCCGCCGGCCGGCGCTGTATCCGCAATCCACGTCCCACCCATCGAAGTGCTGCCCCAGGTAGACGGCCAGCCGGTGCGCGATCGCCGCCTCCGTCTCATCCGTCCGAAGCAGGTGGATGTCCAGCCGGCTGAGCTGCCCGAGGCAGACGTCGAGCCGCGATCGAAGCTCCTTTTGGGCGGAACCGTCGGTCATCTGGACTTCCTAATCGAGTTCCGGCTCGTGGTTGGCGAGAAGGGCTTCGAAGCGCGCGTTCCCATGGAGCGGTTGCCACCACGGCTCGAGACGCAGGCGGCCGACTGACATTCGCGTCGGGCGATCCAGCAAGACGGCCAGCTCGTCCACGGCCGCATCCAGCTCTCCGACCGTGGCATAGATGCGCGCGAGATCCTCGACACGGTAGGCACCGCGGTAGGCCTCCCGGGTGATCGGCAGGAGCGCCACGCCCAGCTTCCCCGCGTGGACCGCCTCCGCCTTTCGGCCGAGTCCGGCGTAGGCGATGCCGAGGGCGCTGTGGAGGCGAGAATCCTCCGGACGCTGCTGTACGAGCCGTTCGAGGTGCGCCGCCGCAGCCTCCCAGTAGGATCGCTCCTTCCCGGTGTCGCCCAGGAGGCCGTGCAGGGTGGCGTACCACTGCTCCGTGGGCGTGTATCCGAACTGGGTGCTCCAGGTCTCGGCGGCTTCGGGATTGCTCAGCCAATCGGCGGGCACCTGATCCAATCGACTCAGCGCTTGCTCGTACCGACCTTCCAGCGTCTCTAGCCAGATCCAGTCCTGCGTGTAAGGCCTGACGGCACCGTTGTCGCTGGCAGCGCGAAACAGCTCACGCGCGCTTGTCATGTCGCCGTTCGCGACCAGCCCCCACAGCATTTCCGCATATGGAGCCCGGAACTCCGGATTCAGCGCCATCGCCTGCTCCCAGAACGGAATCGCCTCGTCGTATCGGCGGAGCAGCGCCAGGGTCTCTCCGACCTGCGTGACCATGGTCGCCGATCTCGGATCCATCTCCTGCGCCCGCTTGAAGTATTCGACCGACGTCTCCATGTCTCCCAGTCGGCGGTACACGGAGGCGATGCCGTAGGCGGGCTCAGGATCGCTGGGCAGGACCTGCAGCGCCGCCTCGAACGCCTTCAACGCCCGCGCATAGTCCAACAGACCGTGGTAGTAGTACCAACCCTCTGCCACGAGGCCTTGCGGAAGGTCGGGCGCGATCTCGCGCGCTCGCGCCAGCGAGGCGGCGGATCGCTCGAGCCGCTCCCGTGTCCGGTCGTAATAGAACCACCACATGCCGGAGTGAGCCACGGAGAGGGCCGCGTGCGCGGCGGCGAATTCGGGATCCAGCTCCACGGCGCGCTCCCACGCCGGGATCATCTCCTCGAAAATCTGGGCGCTGAATCCCCGATTACGCAGCTGGAGCCCTCTCAGATAGTATTCGTAGGCCTCCAGGTTGTCGGTCGGCCGGGTCTCGATCTCCTCCGTCTCTTCAGGCGAGAGCTCGGTGCGCAGGGCGGCCGCGATTTTCTGGGCCACATCGCTCTGGATCTCGAAGAGGTTCTCGGCCGTGAGCTCGCCGTCGTACTGCTCGGCCCACAGGTGCTGATCGCGGCCGGCATCGATCAGCTGAGCCGTGATGCGGATCCGGTCGCCGCTCCGGCGCACGCTCCCCTCCAGCACGTGGCCCACGCCGAGCTCGCCGGCGACGTCCTGCACGTTCTTGGGAGAATCGCGATACTCCATGACGGAGGTGCGAGAGATCACCCGGAGGCCGTCGATCCGGGCCAGGCGCGCCAGGATCTCCTCGTGCATGCCATCGGTGAAGTACGCGTCCTCGGGATCGCCGCTCATGTTCTCGAACGGGAGCGCGGCGACGCTCGGGGCCGCGTCGCTCCCCATGATCAGCCCGGTCGGAGCTCCGGCCAGGAGAATCCACGCCGCAGCCACGATACCCCAGACCGCGAACGCTCCCAGTCCGCCGAGAATCGCGTTCCGCCAGGTGAAGAGCTGGCTATGCGTTCGAGCATCGTAGATCCCGGATTCATCTCCCGGCCCCAAGGGGCTTTCTTCCCCTCCACGCTCGGTGTCGGCGGCCGCCTCGACGCCCTGGATGAACGCGGTGGCGAGCACGATCGGCAGGCCGATGATGAGGAGAAACAGGGCCAAGGGCGGCGCCCAGTCCGGCAGGTTGAGGGCTCCCGCCAGCGTGTCCACCACCTGCAGAACGAGCCAACTGCCGACGACGTAGATCCCGAGGATCTGCCAAAGGGAGCGGCGATGGATCTCGCGGACCAGGTCCTTTAACGATGGCACGCAGCCCTCAACCGGACGGGGGACGGAGTCTGTTCATGACCGCGCGAATTCTCGCGCCCGACAACCCACGAAGCAATGAAGCCGGCTCGTTTCGCGGCGCGCCCCTACTCGAGGCGCGTCAGCTTGAAGCGGAGGGAGACACCCTCCTCCCAAGCGGGCTCGGAGGTCAGCCAGAGCACCTCGTCCTCGAAATGATAGCCGTACTTCAACGTCCCGCCGTCCATCAAGTTCGGGTTTTTGGCCACGATCGGCCGCAGCGTGAGCGTGCCTTCGCTGGCTTCGTAGGTCCCCGCATTGGCTATGAGCGAGTCGTAGGCCGCCAGCTTCTCCGCATCCGTCGGCTGGAGCGAACCGAGGGTCGGCTCTCCACCTCCGAAGCGGGCCCGTGGTTGGTCTCCGGGAACGTGCATGAGGCTGTAGTGGCGCCCGAGGAACACGTAGAGGCTGGGTTGTGGGTCGTGAATCGTGTAGCTCGTGTCGGGCCCGGTCAGATGAAATTCGGCCATCTCCCAGGCACCCTCCAGCGATGGCTGCGCGCTCAACGGACCCACTGCCTCCGGTGTGACGGAGCTCGATGCCCTCGCATGGCCAAGAGCGATGACTCCCGCGAGGACGGCGATCGACGGTATGGAGGCAGTTTTCGCCAAGAATACGGCTCTCATGTGAAGTCTCCGTCGGTAGGGCGTCGTTTTGCGCGGCGCTAGCGAGGCGTTGCGGTGCCCCAGTAGTTGAAGGTGGCCGGTCGCCACCCGGGAAGGTACATGGTCTCCAACCCCTCGACCGTAAACCCGCCCTGCTCGAGAAGCCGAGGGATCGCCCGGTTCAGATGGCAACCGCCAGCCAGCCGCGTCCAGACGGGATCCAGGCGATCCTGCCAGCGCCGAACTCGAGCATCCGGCGCCGCGCCATGCTCGCAGAAGATGAGCCTTCCGCCTGGCCTGAGTACCCGCGCGACCTGCCTCAACGCAGCCTCCGTGTCGGGGATTGTGCAGAGGGTATACGTGATGAGAGCCGTGTCGACGCTGGTGTCCTCGAGCGGAATCTCCTCGCCGGGCAGACCGATGAACTCCACGTCGATGTCGACCGAGCCAGCCAACCGCTCGGCCATCCTCGTCAGCTCCGGCGACGGCTCGAGCCCCCAGAGCTTGGTCACCTTGCCGGCGTCGTAGTACGGCAGGTTCAGGCCCGAGCCGATCCCGATCTCCAGAACCCGGCCCTCCGCCAGCGGCACGACCTTGGCCCGCTGGCGCATGCTCGGCTTCGTGCTGCAGGCCAGGTGGACGAGCTTCGGCAGGACGTACCGCTCGTAGAGACCCACGCCTTAGTCGGAACCCGTAAGCGCCTCGCGGACGATCGAGGCCTGTCGCGCGGCGTGGACCTCTACGTAGCCGTCTGCCGTGCTGGCCTCGGAGTCACGGCCCGCGTACCGAATCGACCGGTCATCCGAGATGCGATCCAGCTCGGGCCGCATGTGGCTCCACGCGCCCATATTGGCGGGCTCTTCCTGAGCCCAGACGACCTGGCGGGCGTGCGGAAACCGGCGGATCGCCTCGCGCAACTCGGCCTCCGGAAGCGGATAGAGCTGTTCGACGCGGAGCACCGCGACCCGATCACCGGCTTCCTCGAATGCCTCCGATCCAGTGAGGTCGTAGTAGATCTTCCCGCTGCACAGGACGAGCCGTCGGACCGCCTCGGGTGAGGGGACGTCCGGTACGAGCACGGACTGAAACGACCCTTCGGCCATCTCCCTGAGAGTGGACCTCGCGCGCGGGTGGCGCAGCAAACTCTTCGGAGTCATCACGACGAGTGGACGGCGCGCCGTGCGGAGCGCCTGCAGGCGGAGAAGGTGGTAGTACTGGGCGGGCGTCGTGCAGTTGGTCACCCGCATGTTGCGCTCCGCCGCCGACTGGAGAAAGCGCTCGAGCCTCGCGCTCGAATGCTCCGGCCCCTGCCCCTCGTAGCCGTGCGGCAGCAAGAGGACCAAGCGCGATTCCTGTCCCCACTTGGACCTTCCGGCGACGATGAACTGGTCGACGATCGCCTGCCCCACGTTCACGAAGTCACCGAACTGCGCCTCCCATAAGACGAGCGAATCCGCGGCGATCGTCCCGTAGCCATACTCGAAGCCGAGTGCCGCCACTTCGGAGAGCGGGCTGTTCCAGACCTGGAACGGAGCCTGGTCGGGCGCGAGGTGCTGTAGCGGGATGTAGGTGCCGGTCCCGTCGGCATCGTGGTATACGAGGTGACGCTGACTGAACGTGCCGCGCTCGGAATCCTCACCCGTAAAGCGGATCGGGATCCCCTCGGTCAGGAGGCTCGCGAAGGCGAGCGATTCAGCGTGCGCCCAGTCGACACCCTTCTCCAGAGTCTTCTTCCGCCGCGCCAGCTGGCGGTCCAGCTTTTGGAAGGGCTGGAAGTCCTCTGGCCACGAATGGATCCGTTCGTTGAGCTCCACGAGGCGCTCGGGATCGACGGCCGTCTGCGTCTGGGAACGATCGTCATCGGTGAGCTCGGCCCATAGCGACACCGCGCGCCAGCGCCGGCTCGAATCCGGCTCGCCCGCCGGCTTGGCCTCGGGAGGCGGCCCAGGCTCCTCCACCGCGGCCTCCGCGTCGTCTGCGGCGAGGACCTTCTCCCGCGCGTCCTCGAGCTCGGCAGCCACTCGCTCGGCCATGCTGCCGGCCTCCTCCTCTGAGAGCAGACCCTCGTTGATCAGCTCGTCAACCCAGATCGTACGCACGGTCGGGTGCTCGGCGATCTTCAGGTACATGGCCGGCTGCGTGTAGCCCGGCTCATCACCCTCGTTGTGCCCGTACCGGCGGTACCCGACCAGATCGACGACGATGTCCTCGCCGAAGGCTGCCCGGTAATCGGCCGCCAGGCGGATCGCCGCCAAACAAGCCTCCGGGTCATCCGCACTCACGTGGAGCACCGGGATGCGGAACCCGAGCGCCAGATCGCTCGCGTAGCGGGTCGATCGGCTGTCGGTCGGCAGCGTGGTGAAACCGAGCTGATTGTTCGCGATGAGATGAACCGTCCCCCCCGTCTCGTAGCCCTCCAGCCGTGACAGGTTCAACGTCTCCGCCACGACTCCCTGTCCCATGAATGCGGCATCGCCATGGATGAGGACCGGAAGAACCTGCAGGCGGTCGGTGGCGAACGTGTCCCGTGTGCGCGTGTCACGCCGGGTGCCGAAGCGCAGCTCGCGCGAGGCGCGGGCCATCCCCTCGATGATCGGATTGACGTGCTCGAGATGGCTCGGGTTCGGAGCCAGCAGGACGTTGATCGCGCCGGAAGCCGTCGCATACAGGCCGTAGGCCCCGTAGTGGTACTTGACGTCGCCGGAGCCGTCTTTCGGCACGGTCGTCTGGATGCCGATCGAATGGTGACCCTCGAATTCGCCGATAATCGCCGTGTACGGACGCCCGACGATGTGAGCCAGGACGTTGAGGCGGCCGCGGTGGGCCATCCCGACGAAGGCCTCGCGTGTGCCAGCCGCTGAGGCGCGCTCCAGCAGCTCGTCCATCATCGGGACGAGCATGTCGAGCCCCTCGATCGAGAAGCGCTTCTTTCCCAAATAGGAGCGGTGCAGAAAGCGCTCCAGGCCCTCGACCTCGCTCAGCCGCTCGGCCAGGCGCCGCTTGCCGTCCGGAGCGAGCGGAATCCAGTGGCGGCCGCTCTCGATCGTGTCGATGAGCCAGTCGCGCTGCACCGGATCCTCCAGCTGGTCGATCTCGTAGCCGATCCGGTGGCAGTACATCTCGCGCAGGCGGCCGATCACATCGTAGGCCGTGGGACCGAGACGCTCCAGATCGAGAGCCGACGACGGCACGCGTCTCAGCTCCTCTTTCGCGATCCCGTAGAACTCGGGCCGTAGGGTCGGGTGACCGGGAGGCGGAGAACCGAGTGGATCCAGCGGAACGTCGAGGTGGCCCTGCTCTCGGATCGCCCCCACGAGCACGCCGGCGATCCCCGCTGCCTTGAGGAGCTGTGGGTCCGCCAGCGCCGCAGGTTCCAGCCGCGGCGCGAGAGAAGCCGGCGCAGAATCGCCCGCCGCCGGGCGCTCGGACGCGGCTCCACCGTTCTCGAGCCAATCCGAGAGGGCGGGCGGAACGGCACCGCTCTCCCTCAACCGACGCTCGTAGAGGCGGTCGGCGTAACCCGCGTTGTAACCGTCTGCCGAAGCGGAGGATCGACCCTCGGCCGGTCCGTCGCCGTCCGGCGGATCTGTTGCCTGGCTCACCCTTGCTGCCTCCAGTGGGGGCGCTTCTTACACCGACTCTCCCGTCAGGAGCCCTGGAGGCTAGCGAAGACCGTCTCGATCCACCGATCTCCATCGATGAAGCCCCCCGACCAGGGGACCCAGCGCTCGGGCACACCCTCGGCCTTCAGGGCGTCCAGGCTCTTCCCCGCCTCGATGCCCTGGCCGACGAACACCACGCTCTCGTTCAGCATCTCGAGGTACTCACGCAAGTCGTCCACCGACGAGAGCGGGCCGTGGCCCGGAATCACATGCACGTCGGCCGGCACCTGCTCGATCACGCCGGCCACTGATTTGATGAGGCCCTGTACGCTCCCGCCGCTCGACAAATCGACAAACGGAAACATACCCGAGAAGTGCAGGTCGCCCATATGAACGACGTTGGATTCCGTGAAGAAGATGACCGCATCGCCATCGGTGTGGCTGTGCGGAAAGTGAATCGCCCGGATCTCCTCTCCGTTGAAGTGGATGGAGACGGAATCGGCAAAGGTGAGAACCGGAAGAGCTTCTTCCGGCGAGGGCTCGACGACGCCGAAGGCCGTCTCCTGCCGAGTGGACATCCGCTTTCGGACGTTCGTGTGCGCGATAACCGGTGCGTCCGATCCCGATCCGAAGGCGGTGTTTCCGCCGACGTGGTCGCCGTGCCAATGAGTGTTGAGCACGAAATCCATATCGACCTTGCCGCCGACCAGCTCTTCCAGCGAAGCTCGGATCTTGTCCTCCAGGGCAGCGAACTGATCGTCGACGAGCAGAGCCCCGTCCGGACCGATCGAAACCCCGATGTTTCCGCCCCTCCCCTGCAGCATGTACACGGTCCCGGCGACGTGAGTCGCCGTGATCTCCACGTCCGTCATGTCCTGCTGAGCAGCGACAGGACCCGCAAGCGCAACCGACAGCGCGCTTCCGAGCGCGAACGTGGCCACGAATCGGCGGCATCGCGCCCCGCATCTCCTTGTTTCTCTCATTGATCCCTTCCTCGAGGCTCCGGCGGACGACGATTACCGCGCGCTCCGCTGCGTCATCCGGTCGCTCGGACCGGCGGCTAAGGTGACCGTCAGGATACGGCCGATCGGCCGGATCGCAAGACGGGCACAGGAGATCTCGAAGAGGGATTCCGAAATGGAAAGGAACGAGCCAGCCGGATCCTGAGTAGCGATATCGCTACGCAGCGGTCTAGGAGGAGTGCTCCGACTGGCTCGTGTGGTAAAACGGGGCGGACAAGCACCGAAGGCGCCCACCGCTCGCGACCTTCAGGCGCCCACCCCGTATATGTGGGAGGCCCAGCGTGCCGTCCGGTTACGAAAGCCCTCAGCTGTCTTATCTCGTCTAAGGCTCGTACCTGACGCGGCCCGTCGGCCTCGGCCGTGTGTAGGGGCAATCTCCGAACCCGGACCGTGCCAAACGACTTTGAGTGGCACGTAACACTATATACGACTGTTCGTTACGACTTGTGAAAGGGTAAGAAGCGACCCGGTCGGCCAGCGCTCCGAAGTGGCGGGGGCGCAACAACGACACGCCCTTGCAACGGGAAACCGCAGCACCAGCGCATCTGTTGGAGGAGAAACGCAGGTTCGGCCGTTCCTTTCGGTTCCTCTTCGGACTATGATTTGCACCACATGAGCACTCGGGACCCCAGGACAATCGTCACGCCGCGCGCCTTTCGCGTGGAGCCCGACCTTCTCGGCCTTCCGCTGGCCGGCCCGTGGCGCCGCGCCCTCGGCATGCTCCTGGATCTGAGCCTGATCGCCATCCTCGCTCTCACCGGTTGGACGGCCGCTCTGACATTCTTCTTCGTGATGTTCGTCATCCACATCACCGCGCCCGCAGGCTCGCTCGGCCATCCGCTTGTTCGCCTGCCCGCGCGGACGCTGGCAGTGCTGCTCCTGCTTGGAGTCATCGTCGGTCGGCCTGCGAGCTGGATCCGCTCTGTTCTCGAGGAGGAAGGCTCTTCACGGCTCGCCACCATGGCCGAGGAGAGCGATGAGACCGTCAACCTCCAAATCCAAGGAGAGAGGGTGGCGGTCGACCCGGCGACGCTGATTCGGGCGGGGGCGGACGCGATCCGCTTCGCCCGCACGGACGATACCGTCGAGGCCGGCCGGCTGGCCGCTGCCCTGGTGACCGAGCTCCACCGACAGGGCGTGTCACCGCCAGACATCGCAGAGACGTTAGGCGAGCTCGGAGCGGACTCGGTCGAGGCGCCGGCCAAGTGGCGAGTGGTCGTTCGGGAAACAGCCCGGCTCGACAGCCTCCGGCGGGGGCGCCGTTTGTCCGAGGACTCGCTACTAACAGCCTACGCCGCGGCGCTCGAAGCGGATACGGCGGTGGCCGGCGAGCTGAGAGGGAATCTTCTGGAGGCGTTGACCGGCGACTCGATCCGCACGCTCGAGAGTCAACTCAGCGTTCGAACGAGCGAGTTGGCCGAGGCACGTCAGCATCTGGAGGAAGAGGGGCGAGGCTTTTCGCTCCTTCGAGCGGCGGGCAACCTGGCGGAAGATCTCGGGGTGGGCTTCGGTCTCAGCGGTATCTACTTCACGGTCCTTACCGTCTGGTGGCGCGGACAGACACCAGGAAAACGGATACTGGGAGAGCGGGTCGTGAACCTGAACGGCAAACCGATCGGCTGGTGGGATTCCTTTAATCGGTTCGGCGGCTACGCGGCCGGAATCGCTACCGGCACCCTGGGCTTCCTCGAGCTCATCTGGGACGCCAACCGCCAGGCGGCGCACGACAAGATGGTCGGAACCGTCGTGCTGAGGACGCGCGCAAGACCGAAGGCGGAGTCAGACGGGCAAGTGGACTAGGCCCTACTCGCCGCCATTCATCAGGTAGTCCGCGATCAAGTTCGACATCACTCGCATACCGACGACCACCGCTTCGTCATCCCCACGATACGTCGGCGTGTGCAAGCCTCCGGACGTGGTTCCGGGACGGGTCGTTCCGAGCCAGTAGAAGAACCCGGGGATCTCGTTCGCGAAATAGGCGAAATCCTCGCCCCCCATGGTCGGATCGGTGATGACCACGTTTTCAGCTCCCACCACACCTTCGACGGTGGGCGCCATACGCTCCGTGAGGGCGACGTCATTGAACGTCGAGGGAGTGATCCGATCGTAGATCAGCTCGTAGCTCCCGCCGCCGGCGGTCGTGATCCCCTCGAGGATCTCGTGCATCCGGCGCTCGACGAGGTCCCGAATCTCGGGATCGTACGTTCGCACGGTCCCCTCGAGTTGTACGCGCTCGGGAATGATGTTGAAGCGCTCGCCGCCCCGAACGATTCCCACGGTAACGACACCCGGCTCCAGGGGAGGCATGTTGCGCGAACGGATCGTCTGAAGCGACTGGATCGCCGCGGCCGCCATCACGACCGGATCGGCACTGTCGTGCGGCCATGCGCCGTGCGATTGGGTGCCGATGATCTCGATGTAGAAGTGGTCCACCGCGGCTAGGGCGGGGCCCGCGTTGAAGCCGATCTTCCCGACGGCCAGACTGGGTCGCGCGTGCAGGCCGAAGATGGACTCCGGAGCCGGATTTGCGAGCACGCCTTCCGCCACCATCAGATCGGCACCACCCTCTTCGCCGGGCGGCGGACCTTCCTCGGCAGGTTGGAAGATGAACTTCACCGTGCCGGGGAGCTCCTCGCGCAGTGCGGCGAGAACCGAGGCCACGCCGAGCTGAACCGAAGTATGGATGTCGTGCCCGCAGGCATGCATCACGCCCACTTCCTGGTCCAGATACATCGTCCGTACCGTTGACCTGAACGGCAGATCGGTTCGCTCCGTCACCGGAAGCGCATCCATGTCGGCGCGGACCGCGACCACGGGACCGGGTCGGCCACCCCTCAGGATCCCCACGACTCCGGTGTGGGCCACATCGATCTGAACGTCGTCGAAGCCGAGCGCCCGCAGATGATCCGCAACGAGCCGGGCCGTTTCGGTCTCCCGGTTGCCGAGCTCCGGGTTCTGGTGAATCCGATGGCGGAGCTCGATGATCTCCGGGGCCAGACGATCTACCTCGACGTCGATGCCGCTTGAAAGCTCCGGCTGACCGACCGCGGACGCGCCTTGCGCGGCCGCCGATGGCGCGGCCGAGAGGAGGGCACCGAGTGATGCCCACACGACGAGGGTTGCAGACGAGAGTCTTCCGGTTTCGGTACGCAGCATGTCGCCTCTCCAGCCTCGATCCGGACGGTGGACGTTTCCCCTGGTGTGTCGACCTGACGAGCTGAAGGATAGACCGATCCGATACGGCCCCGCCAGGCAAGATCGGAGGCCGAGACGGCGCGCCTGCTTCGCCCGGCAGCTAGGTTGACGGCCCGCTCGGAAAGCGATAGTACGCGACGCCTTTTGGGTGGTGGAACGTAGGGTGGCATATGAGTTCAGGAGGGTTTCCGTGACCAGACGTATTCTTACCGTCACCTTCGCGGTGCTGCTGAGCGCGATCGTCCAACCGGACGATCTGCGGGCGCAGGCCGCGGGAGGGGCGACTCAGCAACAACTTCGCCTCAGCTTGGCCGAAGCGGTGGGCCGGGCCGTGGATCTCAACGAAGACGTCCTGATAGCCAGGGCCGAACAGGCGCGGACGGCGGGGCTTGCGCGCGAAGTCCGTTCCGCCTCGCTGCCGGAGCTCAGGGCGGACGTCAACTACAATCGGAATATCCAGAACGCTGTGCTGTTCCTAGAAACCGGTGACGGCGAGGTGCAGCAGATCCGCCTCGGGCGGGATAATTCTTACAGCTTCGCGATCAGCCTCGAGCAGCCGCTTTTGGATCTGGCGCTCGGACCGGCGCGAACGGCGGCGAAGCTGACGGACCAGGCGACCGCGGTGCAGGTGGAGACGGCGCGAGTGACCGTCGCGCTCTCGGCTCGGCTCGCGTACTTCAACGCGCTGCTCGACAAGGAGCTCTTGGTCGTCCAGGAGAAGGCGTTGGAGCAAGCGCAGGCAAGGCTTCGCGAGGTCGAGGCGTTCTACCGGGTTGGCACCGCCTCCGACTTCGATCTCCTGACCGCGCAGGTCGAGGTAGAGAACATCCGGCCGCTCCTGATCGAGGCCCGGAACCAGCTGGAGCTGAACTCCAACCGGCTGAAGAGAACGATCGGCATGCCGCTGAATCGCCCGATTGAGCTCACGGACCAGCTGGCCCGGCCGTCGGAGATCCCACCGCTGGAGGAGGCCATCAACATCGCCCTGCGCAACCGGCCGGACCTCCAGGCACAGTCTTTGGTCGTCGGCTTGCAGACGCAGAACCTCGCTGTGGAAAAGGCCTCCGGATATCCGACGCTGGATCTCGTCGCGAACCTCACGAGGCAAGGCGCTTCCTCCACGCTCTTCCCGGGAGGCCAGGACTTCGCGCAGAGCGCCTCCGCCGGCCTGCAGTTCTCGGTCCCGATATTCGACGGGCGAGCCCGGTCGGGCCGCGTTCAGCAGGCGCGAGCCTCCGTAGACCGTGAGAAGTACCGGCTCGAGCAGGTCACGGAGAACGCGCGGCTCGACGTGCAGCAGTCGCATCAGGCTCTGGTTGCCGCAGGAGAGCAGATCGAGGCGAGTGAATCGAACATCGAACGAGCGGAGAGAGCGCTCGAGATCGCGCAGACCCGTTTCCGGAACGGCCTCTCGACACAGGTGGAGCTGAACGACGCCGAGCTGGCCGTCACTCAGGCTCGGACCAACTTCGCCCAGGCTCTGTTCAACTACAACGCGGCGCGCGCGCAGCTGATGGCCGCCATGGGGGAGCGATGAGGGGCCGCGGCAGAGATTCGCAGGCAATGAAGCCGTTGAGCTCGCCGGGGTTGCCAGTCGCGCTGCTCATGGCCTGTCTGCTGGGCGCCCTCCCGGATCCGGGCGTCGCGCAGGAGGCGCCGCCTGCTGCGCGCGACACGACCGTCGAACCCGAGATGGCCAAGGCACCGCTTCAGTTCAGGCTGTCCGCCACCGCCGGAGCCTTTCTGTGGGGCGAGAAGGAAGGCGTCGTCAGCCTCGCCAACCTCGCCAACTTCGGGATCGACATCGAGAGCCGGATCGTTCCCGCCTTCGCCGTCCGTTTCGGCGCCTCCTACGGCAGCACGACCGCATCGGATGACACGGCTTCGATCGGCGTCAACCAGTGGGAGTTCGGCGTCCAGTTCGTCGGGCGAGTGGCGGTGGCGCCGTTTACGAAGGCCGGCTTCGTTCCTTATGGGTTCGTGGGCGCCGGAGCGATTTCGCTCGACCCGAGGACCGACCCGAACAACCCGGCCGAAGATGACCTGATCACGAGAAGCCAGAGCGCCTTCGCCCTCGGCGGAGGAATCGACATCGAACCGGGGAGCGGACGGTGGGGCGGACGGGTCGAGTATCGGCATTACCGGGTCAGCCTGGAGGACCCCTTCGACCCCGTGGACCGAACAAGCGACACGCTCGGCGCGGACGCAATCATCGCGTCCATCTACTGGAAGCTATGATTATCGGCAGACGAGCGGCCGCGAGGCTGACGCTATGCGGCATCAGCTGGTTGACCCTCGCCGGCTGTGCCTCGAGCGACACGGGTATCGATGGCCTGAACGCGACCCTCTGGATGCAGCAAAGCGCCGAGTACCGCGGAAGCGCCGAACAGGCTTACCGCGCCGCGCAGCAGATGCTGGAGGAAGCCCTCGCCGACCCGTCCTGGACGGCCGCCTTGGAGCAAGAGGGGGACCCGAGCTCCCTTCCGCCGGCCGTGATCCTCGACGTGGACGAAACCGTCCTCGACAATTCGCCGTTCCAGGGCCGCCTCATCCGCGAGGGCCGCACGTTCAACCCCGCGATGTGGAACGCCTGGGTGAGCGAAGCCACCGCCCCTCCAGTACCCGGGGCTCTGGCGTTCACCCGGTCGGCAGCGGAGCGGGGGATCACCGTCTTCTACGTAACGAACCGCGATTCCCATCTCGAGGCGGCTACCAAGCTGAATCTCGAGCGAGCCGGGTTCCCGATCGCCGATCAGACCGACGTCCTGCTCACTCGAGGAGAGCGCGAGGGATGGGGATCTGACAAGACCAGCCGGCGAGCCCACGTGGCTAGCCACTACCGGATCATCCTCCTGGCCGGCGACGACCTCAACGATTTCCTCTCCGTCTCGAGGGCCTCTATCGAGGAACGCGACCAGCTCGAATCGGCTTATTCCGGCTACTGGGGCCATAAGTGGATCGTGCTGCCCAACCCGAGCTACGGTTCGTGGGAGCGTGCTCTTTACGGGTTCGACTCGAGCCTAGACGCAGACGCGCAGCGCGAGCTCAAGGCCGGAAGGCTCGAGACCGGCGAGGCGAGCCAAGATGAACCTCCGCGCTGAGCCGACATTCCCAACGCGAGCAGGGCTTCTGATGCTGCTCGCCATCACGGCTTCGTGCGGCCCGGCAGGCGGAGATGGCGAGATCACGGCTCGCGAGAGCGAGTACCGGGGAGTGGTACTGGATCCTGGGCCGCGACCCGACTTCACGCTCCCGGATCTGGATGGGAACCCGTACAACTTCAGCGCGGAAACGCGGGACAAGTTGGCCCTGCTGTTCTTCGGATACACGAACTGTCCCG
This sequence comes from Gemmatimonadota bacterium, assembly GCA_039589875.1. Lineage (GTDB taxonomy): Bacteria > Gemmatimonadota > Gemmatimonadetes > Palauibacterales > Palauibacteraceae. The sequence continues at coordinate 40,428 of JBDHGL010000005.1, read as the reverse complement.
ATATCTGTCCGGTCCACATGGCCGGCATCGCGGCGGTCCTGAAGGGCTTGCCTTGGGAGATAAGCGACCGGATCGCCGTTGTCTTCGTGACAACGGACCCCGAACGCGATACACCCGACCGGCTGCGAGAGTGGCTCGGCGGATTCGACGGCGGATTTGTCGGACTGCGAGGGGATATCGAGGAAGTAAACCGGATCCAGGGCGAAGTCGGCCTGCCCGTGGCCGTTCTGCCATCCGCCTCGGACCGTGCCGGCGACTATGAGGTGGGACACGCCGCACAGGTCCTCGCGTTCGCAGCAGACGACCTCCGCCTGGCCTATCCGTTCGGCACCCGGCAGGCGGATTGGAAGCACGACCTACCGCTGCTTGCCGCCGGATTCGCTGCCGAAGAGCCCCAGTAGCCGCCGGATTCGCCGATGCAGTGGTGGTGCGCCGCCAGAAGCGCTTCCTGGACCTGGACGTGGCAGGCATATCCCGGCGTCTGGCTGCTTGTCCTCGCGCTCGCCGTCGCCTACTGGCTGGTGTCTCGTAGGTGGGCCCTCACACTTCAGCCGGACTCCTCAACGGTGCGCGGGCGACCGGGATGGTTTGCCGCAGGCCTGATCTGCTTGTGGATCTCGCTCGACTGGCCGGTAGGCGCTCTGGGCGCCGGCTACCTGGCCAGCGTCCACATGCTCCAGTTCATCCTGATCGCCGTCGTGGTGCCGCCGCTCCTCATGCTGGGGGTGCCGGCAGGGCATCCGAATCTCCCAGCCGGCCCGGAGAAGTGGCTTCGTCTTTCAACTCACCCGTTGATCGCGCTCGTTTTTTTCAACGTCGTTATCATCATCACGCATCTCCCGTCGATCGTCGACGCCCTGATGACGACGCAGCTCGGATCCTTCGCCATCGACATGGCATGGCTGGCAGGCGGCGTCGCCTTCTGGTGGCCGGTCCTCATCGACCGACCGGAGCGGCCGGGTTTCGGCTATCCGCTGAAGATCGGCTACCTGATCCTCGCGACGATCGTGAACGCCGGCACGTTCCTCTATCTCACCTTCAGCGAGCTGCCCGTCTACGCTACGTACGAGCTCGCTCCGCCGTTGTACGGGATATCGCCGCTCGACGACCAACGGGTGGCGGGGCTCCTGATGAAGGTAGGGACGGCAGCGGTTCTCTGGGCCGCGATCGGCATCTTCTTCTACCTCTGGCACCGCGCAGAAGCCGAGCAAACCTGAGCGAGCCCGGTGCACCGATCTTGCAAGCTCCAGTTAACGAGCCGTCTGCACTCATCGTCCAACCACACGAAGCGGTTGCCGCCAGAGCCGGAACGCCGGTTCGCAGAAGAGAGCCAGGAGCCTGAAAAAAGGGAGATTCATCGATGTGGTTTAGATCCCGTACACCCGGTATGACATGCTTCATCACGATCGCCCTCCTCGCAGCCGCCTGTGGCGACGGACCAGTGGGTGTTTCAGAGGGACCGCTGGACGCCGCGGCAGCCACGTTTCTCGCATCACAGATCAGTGGCCTCGGAGTAGCAACGGTCGACGACGAGACCGCGCAGCTAGCCGTCGCGCCAGCCGGGGAAGGCCTACAGGCGAGCGAGGTGGCTGGGCCCGGTTTCCTTCGAGCGAGGAGCTGCCCGGCCGGAGGCCAGCTCGAAATCGACGGGGAGATCAGCTTCAGCTTCGACGGGGAGACTTTGTCGGTCTCCTTCGAGGCGCTGAAGACAATGAACGACTGCGCCTTCGAGCGCAGCGAAGAGCTCTTCGTTGTGAACGGCTCGGTCGAAATCTCGGGCAGCCGCACGAAATTGGCCGGTGAGCCGTTCGGTCTCCAGGAGACCCATATCGAGGGAGCCGTAACGATCCTCGTGGAGTCGACGGGCGAGGAAAGAAGCTGTGAGATCGACATCACCTCCGTGGCGGATCCGGAAGCGGGGACGAGGGAGGTAACCGGCACGTTCTGCGGCCACGAGGTCGGCGAGAACGCGGCGCGGGGTTAGCCGCCGGCCGACGCCAGCTCCGCTGAAGCATAAGGCCGGGCGACGCCTCCTCGGAGGATCGCCCGGCCTTGGCTATCCGGCTTTGCTCCTACTGGGAGCTCGCCGCCGTCAAATCTCCTTCGGGGCGGAGTGCATGGCGAACATGCCGCCCTGAGGATCCTGGCACTGAGCGATGTGACCGCCGCCGGGAACCTCCATCGGACCGACGATCACCTGACCGCCAAGCTCCGTCACCCGGCCGGCTGCCTCGTGTACATCGTCGACCTGAATGTAGTACAGCCAGTTGGGCGGCCACGGCATGTCCTCCGTAAGGTTGTACATGCCTCCGAGAGGCGCACCGCCGCGCCCGTACATCTGGTAGACGCCCGCTTCTCCCATGTCCATCGCATCCGTCTTTTCCCAACCGAAGAGCGCCGCGTAGAAGTCATACGCCCCGGCGTAGTCTTTCGTGGCCAGCTCGTGCCAGGAGAAACAGCCGGACGAGGGCTCGTCCTCCGGCGGAGGATCTCCCTCGGGCTTGTAGATCGCGAACACTGCCCCATGCGGATCTTGCAGCACGGCGAAGCGGCCGACCGTCGGGATATCGGTCGGCGGAACGAGCACGTTCGCGCCGAGTCCACCCGCCTGCTCGGCCGTGGCATCCACGTCGGACGTGCCGACGTAGGCCAGCCAGTGTGGCGGCGCTCCAGCCGCCTTGGCCTCCTCCGGAAGCAGCATCAGGCCGCCGACAGGCGTCTCGCCCTTCATCCACATGGTGTATCCTTCTTCGCCTTCAACACCTTCAACCGGTCCGAACGGAGCGGTGTCCCAACCGATCAGGCTCGTGTAGAAGTCCACAGCCGCATCGGGAGCCGTAGTCATCAGCTCGTACCACAGAAACCGACCGCGCAAATCGCCAGACATCGATCCCTCCTCCTCACATTCTCGGGGCATCTCAGGGGGAAGGCATCATATACGGACGAGAGGTGCCAAGCTACAGCCGCTGAAGGGACCTGCGGGATACATACCGGATAAAGAAAGGGGCGGCTCATAGGCCGCCCCTTCGTGTCACGCTGGAGTGCGCCAGCCGGCGCTCACCGCTGGTTCAGTGGACCTCGAAATCGATCGCCTGCTGAACCCAGACGGGGGTAGTCTTGTCGCGGTTTTTCGCCGGTGCGAACCGCATCGCATTGGCTACATCCAGCGCGACTTGATCCATCTTGGTGAAGCCGCTGGTAACCTGCACCTGGGACTTCAGGACTGTTCCTTCCTTATCAATGAAGATCCAGAGGATCACTCGGCCCTCGATCTTCGCTTCCCGCAGCGTCGCCGGATAACTCGAGCTGAGCTTCTTCCGGATCTCATCCGGATTCAGAAGTTTCGGCGGAACATCGTAGGGAATGAACGTGGGCCGGTCCTCGGGCCGCGCAGCATCGGTCGGAGGCGGCGCGAGATTCTCGACCGGATTCGACTCGAAGGTCGTCGGAGCGATCGTCACGTCCTCGTCTACGGTGGTCGCGGCCACCTTTGGCGTGGCAGGTCGCGCGATCACCTCCGGCGGAGGCGGCACGTGCACCTCCGGCGGGAGCTCGATCGCTTCGATCTCGTCCAACGTACTGGTCAGATCAGCGGCCTGTAGATTCGGAAACAGTGTGAAGAATGCAAAGTGAACGGCGACGGCCGTGATGACGCCGACGCCCACCCAATCGCTGTAGTGAGATTTGAACGCTTCGTTCGCGGAGGTCGCTTGTGCCGCGTTCGCTCTATGCCGCCCGTCCGTTGCCATTTTTCCCCCTTCCAGCCCACGGCTACCTGCCGCCGTCTCCGGCGGGACCGCGGGCGGCTCAGGACTTTCCTTGCTGCAATCAACCTAGGCGGCAACGTCCGAAGCGTCTGTCGGGAAACGGCTTCGGCGGCTTGTAGGGAGTTTTACTTTGATCTCGACGGGGAACTCCCTGACCGCGATCACGGCCCCTTGACCCGGTCGCCTACGAAGGCCGTGGACGATTCAAGCGGAAGGCAGCGAGCGCCAGGTAAGCTGTGGCCAGAACCGCGATCGCGCTCGCCGATTTCGGGATCTCCAAGCCGCCGATGATGAACGGCCAGCTTCCAGCAAAGCGTATCGCATGCACGAGACCCACCACGGCGAAGAGCAGGCCCGTCACCAGGTTGTAGCTGCGCTGGTTCATTTCTCGTCTCCTGATCGAGGATAGCGCCGGATCCGAAAGTAGCTCGACCAACAAAGAAGGCCAGGAGCGCCTCTTTTCAAAGCGAGCCGGCGCAGGCAAGCTTACGTTTTGGGCGGGCCGGGTGGCCCACGAACCATCGAATCAACACAGGAGCTTGCAGTGGCAAGACCGTTCGACACCGAGACGACCACCGGAAGCGGCGTCCGACTGGGCCGCAAACGCTCCGCCGCTCTGCGCGATCTGGAGGGACTGCTGGCGGATTGCCAGGGCGTTCGCGACGTGACGGCCAGCGCGGTCGAGGAGGCCACTGCTCGACACGGGGTCAGCCTGGACCGTCGTTGCCGTGGCGTCTGCCGAGAGCTCTATCGACGCTTTCTGAAACAGTGCCTGGACGACCAGAGGCTGACGGAGGAGGAGCGCGCCGACCTCGCCCACCTGAAGAGCATCCTGAGCCTGGACGCCGAGGATGTCGCCGCGGTGCACGATCAGGTGTCGAAGACGGTGTACGGCCGGGCAGTCGAAGAGGTGCTGGAGGATCACCGGGTCGATCCGGAAGAGACCGAGTTCCTCCACCAGCTTCGGAAGGAGCTGGAGCTCCCGGATGGAGTCGCCAGCGGTCTGTACGAGAAGGAGGAGCGGCGAGCTCGCCACCGATACTTCTCGAAGACGGTCTCCACGGAAGCCGCCCTCTTCGCGTCCCACGAGGCCGTGCTCGAGCTTACGGGAAGATCCAGCGAAAGCGTGGAAGGTGCGGTAAATGACGCTCTGGCGGAGGCGTGTCTCGCGATCCCGGAGGTTGCCCACGCCGAGATCAGCCGTGTGCGAGTGCGGGTGGAGAACGGCCGGGCCGCCGAATGGGAGGTCGATCTAAAGGCGCGACTCGATCAGGGCAGGCCGCCCGACTGACCGGCGGCCGTCTCGAGCGGTAGCAGCTCCGCGCGCTCGTGAAGCACTCCATCCTTCATTACCCATTCTAGCGCGGTGACGTTGCGCACATCGGCGGTCGGATCTTCGAAGAGCACGATGAGGTCGGCCTTCTTGCCGGCTTCTAGCGTGCCCAGGTCCGCTTCCCTGTCGAGCGCCCGCGCGGAGACAAGCGTAGAGGCCACCAGTACGTCCATCGGGCTGAAGCCGGCTTGCTGAAACAGCTCCATCTCGCGGTATACGGACGGCCCGTGAAACGTCCCCGGGTTGCCGGCATCCGTACCCATCGCGACGGAGATCCCCGCATCAAAAACGGCTTTCGCGTTGCTCATGGCGAAATCGAGACGTCTCTGCTGCCGCTCGGCGACGGCCGCATCGCTCGCAAACGGCGGCAGGCGATCGCTGGCGATCGCGTTCGGCGTGGCGAACGAGCGGGTCAGCGGGTCCACACAGTCCAACGGATAGCGCGAGTCGTCCAGGCTTCGCAGGTACACGTCGCCGTACCCCTCGATCACGGTGATCGTCGGTGTGTAGATCACGCCGCTTTCTCGAGCGAGCGCCAGAAATTCGTCGTCCACCGGCTCTTCGAAGACGCTGTGCACCAATAGGTCGGCACCCGCGCGGACCGCGTCCTTCGCCTCCCACAGGCCCGTCGCGTGAACGATCAGCCGCAGGCCGGCCTCGCGCGTCTCCTCGGCAGCCGCGCGGACGAGCGCCGCCATCCGCGCGGTGTCGGGGGGCTGTGGAGGCATGACGTACCAGACCTTGATCGCCTCCGTGCCTCGCGTCGCATGATAGCGGACGGTCGCTCTCACGCTCTCCTCATCCGCCATGTGGATGAGCTGAAGCTCACCCGGCAGATTGAGCCAGTGATCGACCGTGGAGAGGAGCGGTCCGGCGGCACCGATGCGCGGCGCCAGCAGGTCTGATTCGCCGCGGCCAGGCAGGCTCCAGGTCCAGGGGTACCCACCGACGTCGAACACACCAGTGACCCCCGAGCAGAGGTAGGCGCGAAAATAACGCTCCGGATTCGTCCTGAGCCGGGCCTGCACCTTCTCGTACGGATGCAAGTCGCGCAGATCGACCGCGTCTGGACGGCCGTCCACCCAACCCGTCTGGCTGAAGTGAACATGCGCGTCGATAATCCCGGGCATGACCCAGCGGCCGCTCACATCCACGATCGTTGCGTCAACCGGTATGTCACATTCGGCGCGTCTCCCGGCGCACGAGATCGTTTCGCCATCCACGACTACCACGGCATCTTCGAGTGGTGGCGACCCATGTCCGTTGATCAGAACCGCGCCGTCGAGGACGATCGGAGCCGACCCTCCCTCGTCCGCCTCGTCGGCCGGAACACAAGCGGAAATGAGCGAGGCTAGCGCCGTCAGGAGGATTCCGGTTCGCATCACAGGCCCTCCGTCCAGGACTCAGGACGCTCGGCGCGGCCCATCATGTAGGTGAGCACCAGCCCGGCTACGGCCGCGATGGCCGCCGTGCCGAAGAGAACCGACGCCAACAGGCGTCTCGGCTCGAGGGCCCGCTGCTTGATCTCTGCCTCGTCGATCTCGGCGATAACGGCCCACCGGACGCCTTCGAACTCGAGCGGCCCATAAGCGGACAATACGGGAACGCCTCGATAATCAACGACGATATCCACGCCGGTCTCGCCAGCGAGAGCCCGTCTGGTGGCCTCCGTTTCGACGCGCGTCTTGAGGATCGTCGTGGTGTCCGAGAACCTCGAATCACTCCTCATGAGCCGGTCTTCGCCCACGATGTAGGTCTCGCCGGTGTCTCCCATTCCGCCGGTGAATTGCATGATCATGTTGATCCGGTTCAGGGGCACCTGAAGCGCCAACACGCCCAGCGAGCTGCCGTCCTCATCCCGCACCGGGCTCGCCACGAAGCCTGCAGGCTCTCCGTTGCTCGGCTCGTACGGTGCGAAGTCCGTGAAGACGATGAAGTCCGCCTCTTTGGCATCACGAGCGGCGCGAAAGGCCCGGCCAAGACCGGTGTCGGCCCACGGTCCCACATCGAGGTTCGTCGCGAAGTCACGCTCCTTAAAGGCGGTGTAGATGAGGTTGCCCTCGATATCGAAGAGGAAGGCGTCGTAGTACCCGAGGTTTGCCAGAAAGCGGCGACCTCTGGGGTGGACGAGCCCATGAATACCGCTGTACAGCGAGCCATCGCCCGCCTGCAGGAGTTCCTGCTTCTGACCTGTCGGGTGAGGGTTCTCATCGACGTATAGTCTTTGGAGGAGCTGCGACCGGTCGCCGGGAAGTGCGTCCCATCCTCGCTTCAGCTCCCGAAGAGCTTCCCGCAGAGCCGGCCGGCCGCTCCACAGAGTGACCTCCGAGCGGATCGTCTCCAGATAATCCTCGAGCGCGTCGCGACGAAGCTCCATCAATGTCTGTGAGTGGGCGCTGGCGCGCTCGAACTCGGATCGCTCCGCGCGTACGAAAGAGGCTACCGTCACGGCAACGAGGGTCAGCGCCGCGATGAGCAGCACGGCGATTCGGCGGCGCCTCACGAGGACCGTCCCGGCCGCTTCGGCGGCTCGCTTACCATCGGCCGGGGCAGTGGCCGCCCCGCTGCCCCTGCTGGCAGTCCCAACTCACGCAACGTCGATTCCCGCCGGTCGACTCGGCCGTTGACCATGCTCCAGGTGAACCAGAAGAAGTTGAAGCCATCCGGGCTGATCAGCCCTATTTCGGCATCGTCCACCACGCCGGCTGCCAGTTCGAAGAGGCGGTCACGGCAGTTTGCGACTTCGTCGAGATCGTCCGTCGCGGCCACGCGCACGCCGAGATGGAGGACCTCCTTGTTGTATCGATCGATCCTCCGCTTCTTCCTCCGCGACCCGAGCTGCAACAAGCCGGAGAACATCACGGCGGCGAGCGTCACCAGCAGAGCGATCGGCTCGGCATTTTGCTGGACGAAGGAGGGACGATCGCGATCGTAGAACCGCTGGGCCCCAGGGTGAATCGGGATGAACGTGCCTCCGCCCACGACGGGAGGCGTGATGAAGCCCGCGAGAGCGGTGAGGTTGATGAGCTCGCGCCGTCTTTCGAACAGGATGCTGGTCATCTTGGCGGCGATGTCATCGTCCAAGTCGGCGCTCGCGATCAACAGCCTCTGAACCGCTACCGTCGGGAGATCGCCCTCCGGCAGCGGTGGATAGCCCTGGTAGGAGCCGGTCGGAATCACGCCCTGCTCGAGCGCCGGCTGCCTGAGCTGCATCGCCGCCGCCTGTTGGATCGGCACGATTCGCGTGGGAGTGGCTGCGATCAGCTCCAAGATCGCTGGGTTGGCGGGCGCCCGGACCCGGAAGACAGCATCCACCGCACCGTCGACGAGCGCCCAGCTGGCCGATGCGGCCGACATCGGAACGGCCAGAAACTCCGACGGGTCAAGCTCGTAGTGCTCGGCGAGGAACCAGAAAGAGCGGAACTGACCGCCGCCCTGCGGGGGCAAGGCCACTCTCTTGCCCACGAGATCTGACACCTGGCGGATTCCCGAGTCTTCGCGGACGATCAGCTGGAAGAGATCCGGATAGAGGATCGCGATCATCCGGGCCGAGTTGGCCATGCGGGTGTCCGCTTGAAGCGTGGCCAGTTGGACTCGCCCTTCGCTGAGTAGCCTCATGTTGGTCCCGGATCCGGCCGTCTCGACCACGTCCACGGCAAGCTCGGGATGATGACGCGTCGTCACTTCCGCGATTGCCAGGGCGAGTGTGTACGCCTCGCCTTCCGCCGGGCCGGCGGCGATCGTCACGCGCTGCTCCACGGCGGCCTCGCGCATCCACAGGCCGGCGCCCAGAGCTCCGAGCACGAAGACGGCTACCAGCGCCAGCGCGCGAACGCTCATCGCCTCATCCGCCCGCCGGCTGGGCGTCGGCACCTGCAGGCGCCGCTACCGTCGAGGTAGCCTCGATGACCGTCGCATACGCGGCTCGCAGGCGGGCGGCCAGCTCGTTCCTCAACTCCTCCGGAGCGAAGGCAGCTTGGATAGCGTCCAGGTTGGCGGAGAGGAGCTCGCTCGGGCCCCAGCCGAAGGCGTGCTCCAGATGCACGTATTCGTCGAGCAAGCTCACATCGCTGAGTGTGCGGCCGTCCGTGTTGACGCCGAGGCGGACGCCCGCCTCGCGGAGCTTGTCGATCGGATGGTCGTTCATTGTCTCCACGATGTCAGTCTGCACGTTGGACGTCGGGCACACCTCGAGATGCACGCCCTCATCTCGCAGGTGTGACACGAGATCCGGATCCTCGATGGAGCGAACGCCATGGCCGATCCGACTCGGCTGGAAGTGCAGCAGGGTCTCCCATATGCTCCGCGGCCCCCTGGCCTCTCCCGCGTGCGCCGTCCTAGAAACGCCGTTTGCCCTCGCGTACCGAAAGGCAGCCACATGGGCGTCAATCGGGTACCCGGCCTCGTCGCCCGCGATGTCCAGCGCCACCACGCTTCCGCCCGCGTGCTCCGTCAGCAAGCTGGCGGTCCTCAGGCTCTCCCTTTCCGAGTAATGGCGCAACGTGCAGAGAATTGTCCGCGCCTCGATGCCGGACTCGCTGCTGGCTGCGGATACCGCCTCGTCCACGGCTTGCACCACACGATTGGGCGCTAGGCCTCGTTCGGTGTGGAGGAGCGGCGCGAAGCGGATCTCGGCGTAGATCACGTTGTCCGCCGAAAGCTGTTCGAACAGGTCGAATACGGCCAGACGCAGGGCGTCTTCGTCCTGCATCAGGCCGAACCCGGCCGGTGCTCGGCTGAGCATGTCGGCCAGATCGGTGCACTTCCGGGGAGCAACGAACCGCTCGCGATACTCTGGTTCCGTAATGGAGCGATCCAGCCTCGAGACCGCGGCGAAGCTGAGCGAGCAATCGAGGTGGAGATGGAGCTCCACCTTCGGCAGGGATGCGTGGGCTAACGTCGTCGGGGCCTCTGCAGGCCGTCGAGCGCCTTGTCGACGGCGTCCTTGGCAGACGCCGTGATCCCGCCCCGCTGGTATTCGTCGACGACCATGTTCTCCATCCTCTGGACCAGCTTGTCCACGCCGGTGTCGCTTCCGGTTTCCGTGTTCTCCGGGAGCAGCCTGTCCGCCGCGCCGAACAGGTTGATCCAGTGCTCGGTGTGGCGGCCGAACGTGACGACATCGTAGAAGTTGCGGCCCGCTCGGTCGCCGATCCCCAGCAGGTCCATAACGGCGGCAATGAGCGAGATCGGCATCATCGCGGCGTCGCGCAGCCCGTCCACCAGCAGCTTGCCCTGGAAGACGATCGCATCCCGGATTAGGCCCCAGCGGGACGTCGGCAGCGTGTCCGACCGGCTGTCCGGCAGCGGCTCCGGCAATCGACTACTCACGTTCGGCTATTCACGGGGTGCCTCTTCCGTCAGCGGGAGCTGGCCCGATCCACCGCACTTCGGGCAAAGCACGTCCCCGACCGGCGTGAGCCGGTAGTAGCCTTGCCCGCCGCAGCCTGGACAGGGCACAACAACCGAGTCCTGGGCCCGGGATGGATCGTGTGCGTCCATGAGCTCCCCGCGTCGCTTCGATCGCTGGACGATAAGGAATATGGAATATGGCGCCCCACCTCCCCATGTGGAACAGGACCGGAAACGCCCGGGGGGGTCTGAACGTACTCTAGGACGAGAGGATCCGTCCGATGGATTCACGATGACGAGTTGACGTGCTTGAAGAAGGAGATGCCTCAGATGCCCCGATCACCCTGCCGAAAATACACGCCCATCCCGAAGTGGACCGTCGCACTAGCCGCTGTGCTCGTGGCCCAGAGCGCCGAACCGCTGCTCGCGCAGACATCGATCTCGAACGTGCGGTACGCGGTGACCTACGACACGGAAACAGCAAAGGACCGGGCGATTCGGGTGGACATGTCGTTCGAGACGGACGCCGCCGACCCGATCGCGTTGGCGCTCCCGGCCTGGACGCCGGGTTCCTACGAGCTGGACAACTTTGCACGGCATGTGCGGAATTTCAGCGCTGAATCGGATGGAGGACCCGTTCGTTGGGACAAGGTGGACTACGACACGTGGCGGGTTCATCCGGCCGGCGCCAGGATCATCAAGGTGAGCTTCGACTATCGGGCGGACACGCTGGACACCGGCATGGCCTGGTCGACGCCGGATTTCGCCTTCTTCAACGGCACCAACCTCTTCCTCTACCCGGAAGGGGAGGCCTACGAATTTCCCGCCGAGGTGACGATCCATACCGAGCCGGACTGGCTTGTGGCCACCGGCATGACGCCGGCCGGAGACCCTGGAGTCTACACCGCGAACACGTATCACGAGGTCGTCGACATGCCCACCTTCATCGGACGCTTCGATCTCGACAGCGCCGAGGTAGGCGGCACCCGGCACCGCTTGGCCACCTATCCCGAGGGAGTCCTGACCGGGGAGGCGCGTGCCCAGCTGTGGGACCAGATCCGCCAGATGATGCCTCCAATGGAGGCCGTGTTCGGCGAGACCCCGTTCGACACCTACACCACGCTCGCGGTCTTTCCCGATGCCTTCCCGGGCGGGAGCGCGCTCGAGCACTCCAATTCGCATCTCGGCCTCTACACGAGGCAGCTGATCGGCAGTCCGATCCTCGCCTCCGTACTGGCCCACGAGATCTTCCACGCCTGGAACGTGAAGCGGCTCAGGCCTAGCGAGCTCGTGCCATACGACTACGGCCGCGCTCAGCCGACGACTCTCCTCTGGGTCAGTGAGGGCATCACGTCCTACTATTCGGGTCTGGCCCTTGTCCGAGGCGGGACCGTTCCGCCGGAGCTTATCTATCAATCCACGGCCGACCGGATATCGACCGTCCGGGCCACGCCGCCGGTGGCGCTGGAAGATGCGTCGGTCTCGACCTGGATCGAGCCGGACGATGGGACCGCCTACATCTACTACCCGAAGGGCGCGCTCGCCGGATTCATGCTGGACATCCTGATCAGAGACGCCTCGAACAACCGTTCCTCGCTCGACGAGGTGATGCGCTCCCTGTACGCGGAGACCTACAAGAACGGATCCGGCTTCACGGATGAGGAGTGGTGGGAGGCGGTGGCCAAGGCGGCGGGAGGCCCGGCGGCGATCGATTTCGAGGCGTTCCGAGCCGCCTACATAGACGGTCGCGATCCGTATCCGTGGGCTCGCGTGCTGGCGCTTGCCGGGCTCGACATCACGGCTGACACCGTGCACTCGCCGCTCATCGGGATCTTCACGGAAGAGGACGAGCTGGGTGTGCGGATTTCGCAGCTCAGTCCGGGCGGGGCGGCACAGAGCGCCGGTGTCCTGCCGGGCGACTACGTCCTGAGGGTCGGCGATGTGGAAGTCCGTGACGACAGCTTCGGCGCCGCCTACCGAGAGACCTACCAGGATTCGCCGGCCGGTACGCCGCTGGAGATCGTCGTCCGCCGCGGCGCCGAGGAGCTCACGTTCGACATGGAGCTGCGGTTCAGGGAAAGTGTGCGCTACACGATCACTGAATCGTCAAATAGTAGCGAGAAGGCCACCCGCGTTCGCCAAGGAATTCTGAAAGGCACGGTGGACTCGTAGGTCTGGAGGCGGCACCCTCCTTGCGGACTGCCTCCGTGTGATGTGCTCATGGGCGGCTGCCCAGGGAGGAAGTATGAATACACGCTTGAAGCTCGTGTCACTGAGCTACTTATTGGTCGGCGCAACGCTGTTTGCGGCGGACCCCGCGGCAGCACAGGAGGGTCCGGACACCTACGAGGTGAAGGTCCAGCAGAACACCCCGTTCCGGGTGAACGCGGACGCCATCGCACATAACCAGATGGGCATGATCGTCCTCGAGCGGGATGGCAAGGTCGTGGCCGTCATCCAGCAACACCAGATCGTGTACGTGGTGAACGTGTCCGAGACGGCTTCACAACGCTTCGAGATCCAGACGTACGACAATTCTACGTACTCGATTCCGGGGGATGCGCTGGTCCCGGAGACGAACGGCCTGATCCGGGTGGAGGGTCCAAACGGGACGATGGGCTACATCTCCAACTCTCAGCTTCGCTACGTGGTGGCCGCTGAAGAGAGGTTGTAGCCCAGGCCCTGCCGGCCGACCCTTGTAGCTTGCTCAATGCCGGTCCAGTTTCGACCGACATGAAGAGCAGACGCGTCCCTTCCCCCAACGACCCGTCTGCCGCTCGCGAGGCCGCAGTCCCTGGAGACGTCACGCAGCTCCTCGCCGCGGCGCGCGGGGGCCAGAGGGACGCTCTCGACCGACTCCTTCCGCTGCTCTACGACGAGCTCCGTGATCTGGCGGGCCGCCAGATGAGGCGGGAACGGCCCGACCACACGCTCCACTCCACCGCATTGGTTCACGAGGTCTACGTAAAGCTCGCGGCCGGAGGTGCACCCGAAGCGTCCGACCGCGCTCACTTCCTCGCCATTGCCGCCCGAGCGATGCGCCAGGTGCTCGTGGACCACGCCAGAAGGCGAATGGCGGCGAAGCGTGGCGGCAGCTGGGCCGTCACGACGCTCTCGGACGGGCATCAGGCCGTGGAGTTTCGGCCCGAGGAGATGCTGGCCCTGGACAGGGCGCTCGAGGGCTTGGAGTCCCGCCAGCGACAGGTCGTCGAGTACCGATACTTCGCCGGAATGGAGGAGGCCGAGATCGCGGAGGTGCTCGACATATCCGAGCGAACGGTGCGGCGAGACTGGGTGAAGGCGCGTGCCTGGCTCTACCGCGAGCTCTACCCGGACCTCGGTTAGCACAAAACATTCAGCCGTCGGGACGGTCCGGTAGCCTGGCCACCGAACGGGATCCTCCCCAAGTATCCAGAGCAAGGTCCTCGGTGTCCGGCGGCCCAGCCGTTTCACGCATACCCCTCTGAGCGGCTCGACCCGACCGAGCCTCGCGACAAAAGCCGACTCAACCGGCTATCAACGCCTCGAGAAGGAGGACAGTAACCATGGCGCAGTGGCGACCCGACCCGACGTTTTACGCTTCCCCCAAACTCGCTATGGAGGCGCCGGCAGAGAAGCTGGCGTACGTCGTTCTCGTCAACCCGCAGTACGAGGGCACGCCCGACGCCCTCGCGGTCGTTGACGTGGACCCCGACTCGGCTAGCTACGGCCAGATGGTCGGGCGCGTGGACATGCCGAACGCGGACAACGAGCTTCATCACTTCGGCTGGAACGCCTGCAGCTCTCACCTCTGTCCGTACGCGCCGCACGCTCACGTCGAGCGGCGCTATCTGATCGTGCCCGGGCTTCGCTCCAACCGGCTCCACATCCTGGACACGAAGGAAGACCCCCGAAATCCGAAGCTCGTGAAGGTGATCGAGCCCGACGAGGTTGCGGAAAAGAGCGGCTACACGGCTCCCCACACCGTGCACTGTGGCCCCGAGGGCGTTTTCATCAGCGCGCTGGGCTCGGCCAACGGGAACGGCGCGGTGGGCGAGGATGGCCCCGGCGGCGTCTATATGCTCGACCACGAGAACTTCGAGATCAAGGGAGCGTGGGAGGAGGATCACGGCCCGCAATACCTCATGTACGATTTTTGGTGGCACCTGGGCTACGACAAGATGGTCACCAGCGAATGGGGCACGCCGAGCATGATCCAGGACGGCGTGAACCCCGAGCTGCTTCTAGGTGGCAAGTACGGAAACGCCTTGAACATCTGGGATCTTCGGAAGGGCCGTCACGAAAGCCGATTGGAATTCGGCCCGCAGTACCAGATGGTGCTCGAGCTGCGTCCCGCCCACGACCCGAAGAAGCCCTACGGCTTCGCGAGCGTCGTGATCTCGATCGAGGACCTTTCGGCCTCGGTCTGGCTCTGGTACCTGGACGGATCGAACGGAACCGGGGAGTGGAAGGTCAAAAAGGTCATCGACATCCCGGCCGAGCCGGCGGCGGCGGAAGACCTCCCGCCCCTCCTGCAGGGATTCGGGGCCGTCCCGCCTCTGATCACGGACATCAACCTGTCGATGGACGACAAGTACCTTTACGTCTCCTGCTGGGGCACGGGAGAGATGAAACAGTACGACGTCTCCGACCCGCACAACCCCGTGGAGACCGGATCGGTGAAGATCGGCGGGATCGTCAACCGGACGCCTCATCCTGGCCGCTCAGGCCAAGCGCTGAACGGCGGGCCTCAGATGGTGGAATCCAGCCGGGATGGAAAGCGCGTCTACTTCACCAACGGCCTCTACTCGACCTGGGATGAGCAGTTCTACCCCGACGGGATCGAGAGCTGGATGGTGAAGCTGGATGTGAATCCGGACGGAGGGATCGAGTTCGACGAGGACTTCTTCCTGGAGATCGAGCCCGAGCTCCGAGCCCACCAAGTACGGCTCGAGGGCGGTGATGCTTCGACGGACTCCTTCTGCTACTCGTGAGCGACGGAACGACCGATGTCCTTCGAGCTCCTTAGCCCGGAGACGACCTGGGCCTGGTCGGCGATCCTCCTGCTGGGCGCCGTCCATGGAGTGAACCCGGGGATGGGCTGGCTGTTCGCCGTCGCCCTGGGCCTCCAAGAGGAAGACGGGAGCGCCGTCTGGCGCTCCCTCCTCCCCCTCGCTCTCGGGCATGCGATCGCGATCGGCGCCGCCCTCTTGTTGGCGTTTGCCGTCGGCCTGATCATTCCGCTGACAGCGCTCAAGTGGATCGTGGCGGCTCTGCTCATCGGCGTCGGTGTGGAGCGGCTGACCCGGGCGCGGCACCCGCGGTTCGG
This sequence comes from Gemmatimonadota bacterium, assembly GCA_039589875.1. Taxonomy (GTDB): domain Bacteria; phylum Gemmatimonadota; class Gemmatimonadetes; order Palauibacterales; family Palauibacteraceae. Next base: position 24,668 of record JBDHGL010000005.1, on the reverse strand, counting down.
CGGCATGCAGGTTGGAGCGCGAGACCTCACGATCTGGTCGTTCCTGATGGCCTCCGCTCACGGCGCGGGGCTGATGGTTGTTCCGTTCGTGTTCGAGGCGGCGGAGGGCGGCAGTGGCCCTGCGAAGCACGCGGCACACGTTGGCGCGATCGAGGCCGGAGCCGGGAGCCAACCGTATCTGCTGGCAGGCTTGAGCGCCGAGCAGCTGACCGGCTTGAGCGCGACGATCGTGCACACGATCGGCTATCTCGTCGTGACGGGGCTCGTGGCGGTGCTCGTCTACCGCAAGCTCGGCCTGCGACTGCTCGGAAAGGCCTGGATCAACCTGGACCTCATCTGGGGTGCCGCCCTGGTCGTCACCGGCCTGGTGACTCCCTTTCTGTAGCTCTCTGAGCTTCTCCGGGTGCACACCCTGGAGGAAATCCCCCACAGCTGGGTGCGTGCCTCTCCCGACAGAGTTGAGAATCGGTCTCAACTAGATTAAGCTGCTCGCTGTTTTAGTCCCGACTCAGACGGAAAGACGGCGTGTGACGCACTGTACGGTACAGGAAGAAGCTCCGACCGAAGGCTCGACGGCGGATATGGACGAGCGGTCCTCCATCCTTCTCGTCGGCAACCCCAACGTCGGCAAGAGCGTCCTCTTCCGGAATCTCACGCAGCGGTACGTGACGGTCTCCAACTACCCGGGCACGACCGTCGAAGTGGTTCGGGCCCGCGCCCGTTTCAACGGCCAGAACGCCAACGTCATTGACACGCCCGGCCTCAACGACCTGTTGCCGCGCAGCGATGACGCACGCGTGACCCTCGATATCATCACGCAGAACCCGGACGGCACGATCGTCCAGGTCGCCGACGCGAAAAACCTACAGCGGGCCCTGCTGTTGACTCTCCAGCTCATCGAGCTCGAGCGACCGATGGTTCTGGTCTTGAACATGCTGGACGAGCTCGATGAACGGGGCGGCCGGATCGACTCCGAGCGGCTCGCCGAGATCCTCGGGATCCCGGTGGTCCAGACGATCGCTCCGCAGGATCTCGGCACGGCGGAGCTGATCTCCGCACTCCCCGAAGCGCGACCCGGCCGGTTGAACGGAGTCCCTGGCAGCGGCGCGGCTCGTTCACGGACCACCCGACCACTCCCCGTTCTCTCCTCCGAGGTCCACCGCGACGCATACGAGACGAACCGACTGAGGCTGGAGCGAGCGAAGACGATTCTCGCCGAGACCTACTCGATCGAGCCGCCCGCCAAGCCGTCCCTCAAGGTGCGCCTCGGCTTCTGGGCGATGAGCCCCGTGAAGGGGCTCTTCTTCCTCGCGGCGGTGCTGCTGACCGTCTTCTGGTTCGTCGGCCTCTTCGGGGCCGGCACGCTGGTGGACCTGCTCGAGGTGGGAGGCTTCACCCAGCGCCTCAACCCGCTGGCGATTCAGGTCACGGATAGGGCGCTCCCCTTCCCGCACGAGCACGCGGTGGAGCTGATCAGCCAGCCGATCGCCCTCCCCATCTCGCCCGCCCACGAGGTCGAGATCGGGACGCTCGAGAAAACCGTCATCACGCCCGATTACACGATGGCGCCCGGCGTGACAACGACCCCCGGGCAGCGGGTGTCCCGTTTCTTCCATGACCTTCTCGTCGGCAAGTACGGGACGATCACGATGGCTCTCAGTTACGCCTTTGCCATCGTGCTGCCGATCGTGACTACCTTCTTCCTGGTCTTCAGCCTGCTCGAGGATTCCGGCTACTTCCCGCGGATGGCGATCATGCTGAATCGCACCTTCCAGCGGATCGGATTGAACGGCAAGGCGGTCCTTCCGATGATCCTCGGGCTCGGCTGTGCGACGATGGCCACCATGACCACGCGGATCCTCGAGACCAGGAAAGAGCGCGTGGTCACCACCCTGCTGCTGGCTCTCGCCGTGCCCTGCTCGGCGCAGCTCGGCGTACTGCTGGCCATGATGGCGACGCTGTCGCCGGCCGGGGCCATCGCGTGGCTCGGTCTGGTTATCGGAATCCTCTTCTTGGTCGGCTGGCTCAGCGCCAGGGCGTTTGGCGGAGAGACGAGCGAGTTCATCCTGGAGATCCCGCCCGTGCGACGCCCACAGCTCTCCAACGTGCTCGTGAAGACACTGAGCCGTCTCGAATGGTACCTGAAGGAAGTGCTGCCGATCTTCGTCGTCGGGACGGCGCTGCTCTTCCTCCTGGACAAGCTCCGGCTTCTGGGCGGGATCGCGAGAGCGGGCGAGCCCATCGTCGCCGGCTGGCTGGGCCTGCCCCCCGAGATGGCCAACGCGTTCCTCGTCGGATTCATGCGCCGCGACTTCGGTGCGGTCTACGTGCTCGACGCCGTACAGGCCTCACAGCCGCTGCTCACGCCGCTCCAGATCTTCGTCGCGATGGTGACCATCACCCTGTTCATGCCCTGTGTGGCGACCTTCCTCATGATCGCTCGCGAACACGGCACCCGAGCGGCGCTGCGCATGTCGGTCTTCATCTTCCCGTTCGCCTTCCTCGTGGGCGGGCTCGTCTACCGGCTTGGCCGATGGCTCCCCCTCTAGGCGCCGCGGAGCTGCCCCCGGCGGGGACTACCGGCACCTGCTGGGTCACGTGCCCAATGTGCGGCTTCGAGTTCGACCGCGACGACACGCTGTGCGGTCACGGATGCCCGCTGGGCTCTCTCTGTAACCTCGTTCGGTGCTCCAACTGCGGATACGAGTTTCCCGATGCGCCCCGCCGGAAGTCGTGGCTGAAAAAGCTCTTATCCCGTCCCCACCGGTCGCCCCGGCTGCCGCCCGATGTCCGAGCCGTGAGCGCGCTCGACCCCGGACAGATGGGTCGTGTCGAATGCCTCGGGCAGCGCAACGGCTCCCGCTACGGCACCCTCTCGGCGTTCGGCATCGTGTCCGGAGCCGAGGTGACGCTCGTGCAACGGCAGCCCGCCTGCGTCGTCCGAATCGGAGAAACCGAGCTGGCGCTGGATCCGGAGATCGCGGCGGAGCTGCTGGTCCGACCGATCGGCTGAGCCCAACTTTGGGCTTCAGCACCGCGCTCCGGGTTCGAGAGTGCCTCCCCGAGTCCCGCAGGCTGGAGAGTGCCATGAGCTTCGGTCCCCGAGCGCCGCGTCGTCTGCCGACCGCGCTCCGTCGTTGGCCGGCAGATCTTCTGCTGGCTTCACTGCTCCTCGTCCCAGCCAGCCTCCGAAGCCAGGAACCGGACGCAGCCGCCGAAGAACCCACCTGCGAGGAGGGCTTCTTCGACTCCAACGGCGTGAATCTCCGCTACCTGGACTGCGGCGCCGGAGACCCGGTCATCCTCCTGCACGGCTTTGCGCTCAGCGCGGAGATGAACTGGTTCCCGACAGGGCTGCTGGCCTCGCTGCCGGCCGAGTTCCGGCTCCTCGCCCTCGACCAGCGGGGACACGGCCGCAGCGACAAGCCCCACGATCCGAGCGCGTATGGGGCTGCGTTCGCCGACGACGTGATCGAGGTGATGGACACCTTGGAGCTCCGGACGGCACTCGTGGTGGGCTACTCCATGGGCGGCTGGATCGCTCTATATCTCGCGGCGGAGTACCCGGACCGAATTCGATCCATAGTCGTTGGGGGGAACGGTTGGAGACCTCCTGGCAGCGGACCGCCGGAGGAGGTACGCCCTTGGCTCGCGGCTCTCGAGGAGATCGCGGAACAGGGCGGTAGCGTCACGGACGCGCTCTGGCAGCCTGGATGGCCCGAAGCTACGCCGGAGATGCAGGCGGCGCTGGACGCCGACGACGCGGGTGCACTCGTCGCCGTGCTGCGAGGGATGGGCACCCTCGACGTCGCCGCGGAAGCGCTTCAGGAGAACGAGATCCCGACGCTCGCCGTCGTGGGAGAGAACGACTTCCTGAGGCCGTCCGCGGACGCGCTCGTGGAGATCAAACCGAACGTCGAGCTCGTAGTGCTTCCGGAGCTGAACCACGCAACTGCCCTGTTCGATCCGGGGCTCGAGCTCGCGGTTCTGGAGTTCCTGCGCGCGCAGCAGTAGCTCACGACCCTACATCTGCTGCCAGTCTCCCGAGCTCTCGAAGGCCGAGGCGGCCCGATAAATCGTCGCCTCGTCGTAGTGCCGTCCAGTGAGCATCAGACCGACCGGTAGATCGCCGCTCGACCCGCACGGGAGAGACATGGCCGGGTGGCCCGTGATGTCGAACTGCTGCGTGTTCACCAGCATCTCCAGCCCACGTTGGATGACCTCCGGGCGCGCCGCGTCGGGCGCCGGCAACGGGGGCGCGACCATAGGCGTCGTGGGCATGAGCAGGAGATCGTAGTCGGCCAGCACGGCATCGTACGCGGCCCGCAGCTGGCGCCGGAGGTTGGCACCTTTCGCATAGTAATTGCCACGATACTTCCACAGTCCGTACTGCCCCATGAGCATGAACACGAGGAGCGTATCGGAGAGCTCCTCCGGCCGGTCTCGCCACCGGGCGTTCGCGTCACGCAGGCTGAGGAGTGCCAGCCCCTCCTGGTTCTGTCCAAAGCCGTAGTCCCACATCATCTGGCGGGTAAGGCCCTCGCAGGCGATCGGGATGAATATCGCCGCCCCGGCCGGGTGCAGAGGGATCGAGAGCTCGTCGACCGTCGCGCCCAGCTCTCGCAACCGGCCAGCAGCCGCCCGGACCTTCGCATCCACGTCGGGCTCCGCGGTCGGCGTGCCGAAGCCCTCCTCCACGACGGCGATTCGGAGACCGGCCGCGTCGGATCCGAGCGCCTCCGTGTACGCCTCCGGACCGATTCTCTTCTGGCGGCCGTCGATCCCGTCGGGACCCGCGATCACCTCGAGCAGCAGCGCGTTGTCCGCCACGCTGGCCGTCATGGGCCCCGTGTGATCGAAGGTCGTTTCGATCGACATGATTCCCGTGTAGGGCACCAGGCCGTGCGTCGGCTTCATTCCGTAGATCCCGCAGAACGAGGACGGCAGACGGATGGAGCCGCCCTGGTCTCCCCCGATCGCCAGGTCGACCTCGCCGGCCGCGACGAGCGCCCCGGGACCTGAGGAGGAGCCGCCGGTCGTATGTCCGGGCTTACGGGGGTTTTCGACAGGTCCCTGCGCGCACGTGTGGCTGCCGCCGGACGCAGAGTAGTTCTCGCAAACCGCCTTTCCGGCGATCTCGCCGCCCGCATCGAGGATACGGGTGACGATGGTGGCATCCACCTCGGGCACGTAGCCGTCCACGATGGAGGTCCCCCCGGCCATCTGGACGCCCGCCACGCAGACATTGTCCTTGACCACGACGGAGCGCCCGGCCAGCGGGCCGGAGGGCGCACCTTTGATCGAGGTCTTCATATACCAGGCACCGTAACGGTTTTCGTCCCCCTCGGGCCGGTACCCTGGCTCACGGGGGTACTTGACCTCCGGCAGGTAATCGGGCATCGCGTCCACCGCCTCGTACGCCGCGCACGCATCGCTCATGAGCTCTCGGAACTCGGCCAGGTCGGACTCGCTCAGCTTCAGCCCGAGTTGGCGCGCGACCGTGTTCATCTCCTCCTGGCTCGGTGCTTCGAACGCCATAGGTCCTCCCATCCAATAACTTGGGTTAGAGCTCTTTCGCCGGAGCCCTGACGCCAGCCCCTCTGATCCACCCGCCTGTGGACGAGCCTTGGCAAGGGTCCTTCGATCTCCTAATATTAGCACTCGCTAATATTAGGAGGTACTGATGGACTACACGAACGCCTTCGGCGCAGAGTTTCGCAAGGTGCAGGACCGCCCTCATGACGGCCAGTCCGTGAGGGTCGTGGTCGGCACCAGGGTCTATGCCACGGACCGTGACGACCTGTGGAACGCGTTGACGGATCCGGAACGCATTCCTCGCTGGTTCTTGCCGATCACCGGTCCGCTCGAGCGCGGCGGGCGCTTCCAGCTCGAAGGTAACGCGGGAGGTTCAATCCTCACATGTGACCGTCCGGAGGCCCTTGGAGTTACCTGGGAGTTTGGGAATCACAAGAGCTGGGTGCATGTACGGCTTGCGCAAGTCGAGGGAGGAACCCGGCTGACCCTGGAACACCTGATCCCCAAGGACGAAGCAGCGGAAGAGCACTGGAAGCAATACGGTCCCGGCGCCACAGGGGTGGGGTGGGACCTCGGGTTCCTCGGCCTGGCCCTTCATGTCGACAGCGGCGGGCAAGCCATCGACCGGGAAAAGAACGATACGTGGATGGCGTCCGATGCCGGCAAGGCGTTCATGCGGGATTCGGCGACTCTCTGGGGAGAAGCTCACGTGAAAGCCGGCGAGGGCCCGGAGGTCGCAGAAGCCATGGCGCGTCGGACAGCGGGCTTCTACACGGGTTCCTGATGCATGCGTTCGATGTTCTTGCCGACCCTGTCCGGCGACGGATCCTGGAGATCCTCAGTCAGGGCGAACATGCCTCCGGTGAGGTCGTCGAAATCGTCAGCAGGGACTTCGGGATCGGGCAATCCGCTGTATCCCAGCACTTGAAGGTGCTTCGCGACAGTGGTTTCGCAAACGTGACGGTGAGCGGTGCCAGGCGAATCTACGCGATCGACGCGACACCACTTTCCGAAGTGGACGAGTGGCTATCCCAGTTCCGGCAGTACTGGGGCCCGAAATTCGAAGCGCTTGCGACGGAAGTCGCCCGGGGGAAGCGGCGAAGGAACAGCAGGACGAAGTAAGGTGGCGACCTTGCGGTTCTACTTCGCGTCCAACTTCATCCCCGCGCTCGGGCTGCCGCGATTGCCACGGCAATCTTGCCGGCCACGCGGGCATTGTCCTCGAGTAGCGCCAGATTCACGTCGAGCGTGCGCCCGGCGCTCTCCGTGCCGATCCGGTCGAGGAGGAAGGGCGTCACCGACTTGCCAGTGATGCCGCGCTCTTCGGCAGCCCGCACCGCCTCATCTACGAGGATCTCGAGCTCATCGCGACCGAGGGCGGCCTGATCGGGCGGCGGGTTGCAGAGAAGAATCCCGCCCGGTAGGCCGAGTTCGCGCTGCGCTCGGAGCAGCCGCGCCGCATCTTCGGCCGAATCCACCTGGTATTCCAGGAAGAGCCCACTATTCCGGGAGTAGAATGCGGGAAACTCGGCGGTTCCGTAGCCCACCAGCAGAACCCCCAGCGTCTCGAGCGCCTCCAGGGTCTTCGGAAGATCCAGGATCGCCTTTGCGCCGGAGCAGACGACCGCGATGCGCGTGCGGGCCAACTCTGCGAGATCCGCCGAGATATCCAGACTGTGCCCGGCGCCTCGGTGGACGCCGCCGATCCCTCCGGTCGCCATCACGTCGATTCCGGCCTGTGCCGCGACGAACGCGGTTGCCGCAACCGTCGTTGCCCCGGGTCGGTCCGACGCCGCCACGACCGCCAGGTCCCTGGTGCTCGCCTTCACCACCGAGGCATCCTCGGCCAGAGCGCCGATCTCGTCGTCCGACAACCCGACTACGATCCGACCGCCCAACACGCCGATCATCGCGGGCTCCGCATCGGCTGCACGGACGGCAGCCTGCATCCGCTTGGCTGCATCCACGTTCTGCGGACGCGGCAGCCCGTGCGCCACGACGGTGGACTCGAGCGCCACGACGGCCCCGTTCCCTTCGAGGGCTTCTCGCACCTCCGGCCGGATCCCGATCAGTTCACGCCTCCTCAGCCTCTCGACCTCGCTCGATCAGGCGTTCGGCAGAGAGCCCCGAGAGATCTCCGCCCGCCTCCAGCACCAGGCTCGCAGCCGCCAACCCGAGACCGACCGGGTTCTCCAACCCTTCCGAGCATGCAAACAGGTAACCGGCAGCCAGCGCGTCTCCCGCCCCGGTGACGTCACGCAACGGCCCGTGCGGCGCGACGGCGGGGATGGCCTCGTTCCTCGATCCATCGGCCACATAAACTCCCTGCGACCCGAGAGTGACCACGACAGTCCCGACGCCGAGCTCGTGGATCCGGCTCGCCGTCCTCGCGACCTGCTCGGCGGTTCCGGTCGGCATCCGGCTCAGCGTCTCCGCTTCATATCGATCCGGAAGCAGCACGTCTATGTGCGGAAGCGACGACGATAACCTGCCGGCCTTGGCCACCGATACCGGATCGGCCAGTACGGTCACCCCGGCCGGCTTGGATTCGAGCAACGCATCGACCGTTTCGGCAGGAAGGTTGGCGTCGAGAAACCAAAACGGCCGGTCCACCAAGGAAGCGGCAATTCTCGCGGCCCAGCTCGAATTCGCCTCCACGAAGATCTCCATGTCCGCGAGGCCAAACTCCAAACGCCCGCTCGGTCCGAGAATGGCGGTATAGGCACCGGTCGGGTGGCGCGTCGAGCGTGTCATGCCGGAGATCTCCACCCCGACATCTCGCAGTCCGGCTTCGAGGGCGCGACCGGTCTCGTCGTCGCCCACGATCGAGTAGAGGGCGACTCGACAGCCGAGGCGGGCGAGAGCCTCAGCGACGTTGCGCGCGACGCCACCCGGCCGGACGGTCGACACGACCGGGTTGGATGTCCCGGGTGTCAGCTGCCCCGATACGAGCGCCCGTCGATCCATGGTCGCGCCGCCGATGCAAGCGATCGAGCTTCCTCCACCCTGTGCCATGACTCCATCCTCTCGTCGAGGATCCGATCTAGCAACGGAGGCCGAGGTGACGTGCCCTATCGATGTCCGGTATCTTCGGATTCTCCCGCATTATTGGTCGTAGCTACACTGGTCGGCCGGACTCACGAACCGGCAGCCGATCGGACATGCACCTGAAGGTCGAAGGAGATTGGCAATGAAGTTCTCAACGTCACGGAGGCGCGACATCTGTCTCAGCCGCTCGGCGGGAGTCGGGCTGGCGGTCCTCGCGATCCTGGCCGCCGGATGCGCGGACGGTTCCGGAGAAGGCAGCGACGACGCCGCTGCAGGAGAGGCGGCCGTCGCCCACGCCGACCCGGCGGAGCTCGTAGCCCGCTACGCAGCCCCGGTCGAGGGCGAGCCGGGCTCCGTGCCCCTCTACGACAACCTGGGAGACTACGGCCGGGAGATCGCGACGAACTCGCCCGAATCACAGGCCTACTTCGACCAGGGCCTGCGGCTTCAGTTCGCGTTCAACCACGCCGAGGCGATACGGGCCTACGAGGAGGCGCTGCGTCACGACCCCGGCTGCGCACTGTGCTGGTGGGGCATCGCGCTGGCTTCCGGAAAGAACATCAACGCTGCGATGGACCCCGAGAGCGGACGGCGAGCCTTCGCGGCGGTTCAGCGGGCGCTCGAGCTCTCGGCGGGCTTCTCCGAGGACGGGAAGGCCGCCGAGCGCGCGCTCATCGAGGCGCTTTCCGAGCGGTACGGCCCGGACCCGGAAGCCGGCCGCGCGGGTCTTGATTCGGCGTACGCACAGGCAATGGGGAACGTCGCCGAGGCCTATCCGGACGACGGCGACGCGCTGACGCTCTACGGCGCCTCCCTCATGAACCTGAGCCCCTGGTCCTACTGGGAGGGCGAGCAACCGAGACCCGGCACCGAGGAGATCCTCGCCTCGCTATCGCGCGCCCTCGAGCTCGACCCGGACAACCCGGGTGCCTGTCACTACTACATCCACTCCGTGGAGGCGGCGTACCCGGAGCGTGCCGTGGAATGCGCCGATCGGCTCGCCGCCCTCATGCCTGGCGCCGGCCACATCGTCCACATGCCGGGCCACATCTACATCCGTGTCGGACGATACGCCGATGCGGTTCGAGCGAACGAGCACGCCGTGCACGCGGACGAGGGATACATCCAGGACCAGGGTCCGAAGGGCCTCTATCCTAGCGCCTACTACCCGCACAACTACCACTTCATGTGGTTCGCCGCGACGATGGCCGGCATGAGCGAGAAGGCCCTGACCGCAGCGCGCACGGTGGCGCCGAAGGTCCCTCATGACGTGGCGCAGCAGATCTACTGGATCCAGACCGTGCTCGTGCTCCCTCAGCTGGCAGCGATCACCTTCGGTCGCTGGGAGGAGGTGCTCGAGGCACCGATGCCGGCGGCAGACCTCAGCACGGCAACGGCGATGGCCCACTACGCTCGCGGGACCGCCTTGGCGGCGACGGCACGGGAGGCGGAGGCTGCGGCAGAGCTCGAGGCGATCGAGCGACTGATGGCCGAGGAGGAGATACCGAACGAATTGCAGGGAACGAACGCCGTAATCAGGATCGCGCGGGATGCCCTGGCCGGCCAGATAGCCCTCCGCACCAGCGACGCGGCTCGAGCTGTCGAGCACTTCCGGACGGCTGCCGAGATCGAGAGCGGCATGATCTACGAGGAGCCGCCGCTCTGGTACCTTCCGGTCCGCCACTCCCTCGGCCGGGCTCTCCTGGAGGCGGGGCTCTCCGCGGAGGCCGAGCAGGCCTACCGAGAGGATCTCGAGCGCTTCCCCGAGAACGGCTGGTCGCTGCACGGCCTGGCCGCGGCGCTGCGAGCGCAGGGTAAGGACGCCGAGGCGGACGAAGCCGACTCGCGTTTCCGCGCAGCGTGGGCCGGCGCGGACGTCGAGCTAGCCGCCTCGACCTTCTGACTGGTCGGGCCCGGAGGCCGGCACGTTCCCCGGGCCCTCTCCGTCACCGCGCAGAAGCAGCATCGCGGCCGCCACGACCCACACCGAATACACGGCGATGGTCAAGCCGAAATGGGAGACGTCCATGTGGACCCCAGACAGAACGACCGCGATGCCGCCGACCAAAACAACGCCCCCGATCATGCTCACGATCCGCCAGGCACGGCCGTAACCCCAAGTCACCAGAGACCATAGGCCCACTCCGATCGCCGTGGCCACGATGAAGATCCGCGCCAGGACCTGGTTGACCAGCCCGTTGTAGTCCCACGCCACGTGCATGGCCGGGCGTTCGGAGGGATCCACATCCGCGTATCTCTCGATCAGCTCCGGCGCCAGCAAGCCGCTGGCGATCGCCGCACCGATCACGGCGATCCAACCCAGGATGAGGGCGACGAAGCCGGCTCTGACCCGGTTCTTGTCGAGACCGAGAGCGTCTGCGAGCCCCCAGAAGCCGAACGCCTGCACGACGACGCTCACGATCGCCAGAACGTGGACGCCGCGGGCCACGTTCGTGAGCTGGAGCAGTCGTTCGGCATCGGTTCGCAGGTTCCCGCCTATCGGATGGAGAGCCATGGTCACGATCACGCCGAGCGATCCGGCGATCAGAGCGGCACCTGCGATTCGGTCTCTCTTCACGATCACACAACCCTTCCGGCTATGGTCTCGGCATCATGGGTGCCGGGAGCGCTGCATCCACGCGCGCCCAGCGAAACCGGCTCAGCGACCCTCGCGTAGAGGTGAACATAACTCACGGTCGGCGGAGGACACGGACTCGGGATGGGAAGATGACGGACGGCAGCAGAGGCGTTCTGGCACAGACATTCTCGCGGTTGGCGCGGAGCCCCGGCTTCGCGGCCGTAACCGTGCTCACGCTCGGGATCGGCATCGGAGCGAACACCGCCATCTTCAGCGTCGTGAACGGCGTCCTGCTCCGATCGCTTCCCTACCCGGAGCCGGAGCGCCTCGTGGGACTCTGGCACACCGCACCGGGGATCGACATCCCGCAGTTCGAACAATCGGACGGGAGCTATCTCTTCTATAGGGGAGAGAATCACACGCTCGAGCAGATGGGCATTTTCGGCTCCACGTCCGTGAACCTCACGGGAACGGAGGAGCCGGAGCGGGTGACCGCGGCGTATGTCACGGCTTCTTTGCTCTCGACCCTGGGAGTGGTCCCGGAGCTCGGCCGGAGCTTCATAGAAGCCGACAACGAGCCCGAGGCGGAAGCCATCGCCATCCTGGGCCACGGGCTCTGGATGCGGCGGTTCGGCGGCGACCCTAGCCTCCTCGACCAAACCGTGCTCGTCGACGGCGAGGCGCATCGAGTGGTCGGAATCATGCCCTCCGGCTTCGCCGTCCCGATGAGCGATTCCGAGCTCTGGGTGCCCTTGGAGGTCGACCCGGCCGAGGCGACAACCGGGAGCTACCGGTGGCTCGCGGTCGGTCGCTTGAAGGCCGGCCAATCGGTCGAAGCCGCACAGCGCGATCTGGATCGGCTGCGGCAGCGCCTTCCAGAGGCGTATCCGGGCGATTTTCTCACGGAGCAGATGATGGAGACCGCCCAGATGGAGGCGATCGTCCATCCACTCATGGAAGACGTAATCGGAGACGAAGACCTCGAACGGTCGCTTTGGATTCTGCTCGGAACCGTCTTCTTCGTGCTGCTGATCGCTTGCGCCAACGTTGCCAACCTGTTTCTCGTCCGAGCGGAAGGCCTCCAGAGAGAGGTCGCCGTCCGGATCGCCCTCGGCGCCGGCCGGGGCCGTCTCGCCCGGTTCTTTCTCTCCGAGAGCGTGGCATTGGGCTTGGCCGGAGGGCTCCTCGGGTTGTTGATCGCACTGGGGGCGACGCGAGCGCTCGTAATGCTCGGTCCCGAGAGCATACCGAGACTGGACGCGATCGGGATCGACGGCGCCGTTCTCGGTTTCACGCTGGCGATCTCACTCTTTGCCGGAGCGCTGTTCGGACTCTTCCCGATCCTCCGTTACGGCAAAGCCGACGTTGTGATGGCGCTCAAGGAGGGAGGACGAGGAGGCGGTGCCGGCCGCGAGCGTCATCGGGCCAGGAAGCTGCTCGTTCTCTCTCAGCTCGCGCTGGCTTTCGTCCTCGTTGCGGGTGCCGGCCTGATGACCAAGAGCTTCCAGAGGGTGCGAGACCTGGACCCCGGCTTCGACCCGAGCGGCATCTTGACTTTCCGGACATCCCTGCCGGAGGCCGACTACGACAATCGCGCCGCGATTGCCGGCTTTTACGGCCAGCTGATCGAGCGACTCGGTGGCCTACCCGGAGTGACTCGCGTCGGAGGGGGCAGCAAGATCCCGCTCAGCCGCAGCGGCGGGAACATGAACATCGTGTCGATCGAGGATCACCCGGTCGATCCCGGCGACCTGCCACCCGTCGTGAGCAGCCAGTACGTGACGACAGGCTTCCTAGAGACTCTCGGTGTGCCTTTGCTGGAAGGCCGCACGTTCGATCTGGCCGACCATGCCTCCAACACGAGAGCCGTGATCGTCAATCAGCCGTTCGCGGAGCGCTTCTGGCCGGGCGAGAGCCCGCTCGGCAAACGAATACACCCCAGCCTCGCCGAGGGTGAGTTCGAGTGGTTCCGCGTCGTGGGCGTGGTGGGAGGCGTGCGAGACAACACGCTGCCCGAAGAGCCGGAGCCCATCCTCTACTACTCGGTCACCGGAATCGAGCAGCTCGAGGATCAGTTCTGGCCGCTGACGATGAGCCTTCTACTGCGCACGGACGTGGAGCCCGACATGGTGGCTCCGCTCGTAGCCCACGAAGTGCGCTCGTTGGACCCGAATCTCCCGGTGGCAGACGTTCTGACGATGGACGAAGTCGTGGCCGAATCGACTTCGCAGCTCGGCTTCGCGATGCTGCTCCTGGTCCTGGCAGCTGCCGTGGCCCTGACCCTGGCCTCGGTGGGCATCTACGGCGTGATGTCATACGACGTCACCCAGCGCACCCGGGAGATCGGCGTCCGGATGGCGCTCGGAGCTCAGGCGAAAGCTGTCAGCGGGATGGTCGTGAAGCAGGGAGCGAGGATCGCCGGCATCGGACTGCTGGTCGGTCTGGCGGGCGCCTTCGGCCTTACCCGGCTCATGCGCGCGCTACTCTTCGGCGTCAATCCGATGGACCCGGTCACGCTCGCCTCAGTGCTGATCTCCCTCTTCGGTGTGGCCCTCCTGGCCAGCTATCTCCCCGCCCGCCGGGCGGCCTCGGTCAACCCACTCGTCGCACTCAGAGCCGACTAGCGGGCGACACAGCGCCGTCGTTGTGCTATAGTGACGGATTGTTGATGAGGGTGGACCCCCTCATCTCCGGAACAGGCACCGTACGAGGGCTTCTATAATCCAGTCCCAGAACACGTTGATCGATCTGGAGAGCTCGTGAAGAAACTTCGCGTCGGCGTCCTAGATCTGGTCGCCAGAGCACCGACCAAGGCGTTGTACGCGCGCGTTCTTCATCCCAGTCTCGCTGGACTCATGCCCCAGGCCGTGGCGGCCTGGGTGGAGGCAATGGGCCACGAGGTGCACTACGTGTGCTACACGGGTTTCGAGAACCTCGTCGAAGAGCTGCCCGCGGACACGGACATCATCTTCATCAGCGCCTTCTCGCAGGCCGGTCAGGTCGCCTACGCAGTCAGCAACCTGTTTCGGTCCCGCGGTGCCGTCACCGTGCTCGGCGGACCGCACGCACGCTGCTACCCTGACGATGCTGCGCAGTACTTCGACTACGTGTTAGGCCTGACGGACCAAACCGTCATCGAGGAGGTCCTCCGCGAGTGCGCCCCGCATAGACCGCTCGGGCTCCAGATGAGCGCGGCGCGCCAGCCGGCCCGCCTGCCGGGCGTGCGGGAGCGTTGGAAGTTCATCGAGCCGACGCTGGCCAAGGCGCCCACGCGCGTGAAGGGCGTGCCGATGATCGCCAGCCTCGGCTGCCCCTATACGTGCAGCTTCTGCATCGACTCGGTCGTGAAGTATCAGCCCCTCGACGCCGATGAGATCCGAGACGATCTGAAGTTCCTGGTCGGCAAGAATCCGAACGCTTGGGTCGGTTGGCACGATCCCAATTTCGGCGTCCGGTTTGACGAGTACATGGACGCGATCGAGGAGGGAAGCGCCGGCGGCAATCTGAGTCACGGCGCCGAGAGCAGTCTGTCTCTTCTCTCGGAGCCACGTTTGCGGCGGCTGCGCGACGCCGGATTCAAGGCGATTCTTCCTGGCATCGAGTCCTGGTATTCGCTCGGCGAAAAGTCCAAGACCCGAAGCCAGACCGGGATGGAGAAGGTCCGAACGGTCGCCGACCACGTGAACATGATCCTCGAGTACATCCCGTACGTACAGACGAACTTCGTGCTCGGCCTCGACGTCGATTCGGGGCCGGAGCCGTTCGAGCTGACGAAACGGTTCATCGACCTGGCCCCGGGGGCCTTCCCGGGCTACTCCCTTCTCTCCGCTTTCGGGGAAGCCGCGCCGTTGAACCTCGAGTTCCAAAGGGACGGCCGCGTCCTTCCCTTCCCGTTCCACTTCCAGAACAACCATCAGGCGATGAACGTCCGGCCGAAGAACTACGCATGGCCCGAGTTTTACGACCACGTGATCGACCTCTCGAAGTACAGCTTCTCGTGGGGCGCCATCGCCCGCCGCGCGAAGGCGACCCAGCGGAGCTTCGCCACCTGGTTGAATGTCGTGCGGGCGGTCTCGTCGGAAGGCTTCGGACGGATCAAGTACTACACGGCCGTGCGAGATGGCCTCGAGCGAGATGCGTCAATGCGGCACTTCTTCGAGGGCGAGACGGCCGACGTACCGGACTTCTACACGGACCGTCTGCGAGCGGAGCTCGGACCGATGTGGGAGTGGCTACCGGAGGGCGCCGTCGAGCACGACGCGAACGCCTACCTCAAGAGGATGAACGGCGGCGGGCATGTCGAGGAGACTTCGCTGACCGAGCTCGCCGTGTCGGAGCCCCCACCGGCCGCCGCTTCCGCCGGCTAGGTACGAGGAGCCGCACCCGCTTCAGGAACCTCTTTTTCGATCAGCCTCGCGAGGCGAAGATCTCGTCGAGGCGTCGCTGCGCGGCCTGCACGCGCGGCTGAAGATCGGAATCCGCTTCACTCCAGAGCTCCACAAACCTCGCGTAGTGCTCTGCCGCCTTCTCCCAATCGCCCTGCTCGTCGTACAGCTCCCCTAGGCGCTCGTGAAACGGGGCGAGGTTGAACTGGTCGCCGAACACGGAACCGAACAGGGACGGCGACGTCAGGTAGCGCTCGTACGTGGCCACCGCCGAGTCGGCCTGCCCGGCCGCATCGTAGGCCCGCGCCAGTCCGGGACAACGGCGGAGGCAGCCGCCGCGCTCGGATCTGATGAGCTCGGTGATCGCGTCCTCGTAGCGGTCCTCGGCGAGGGCGATCGAGCCTCGCGCGAAGTGGACGCCCGTCTCGTCGGCCTTCTGGAGCAGCGTATCGACCTCGGCCTCGTAGTCCGCCAGGAGGGCACGAGCGCGATCCGGCTGGCCCGCGAGCGAGTACAGGCCAATGAGCCCGATGTACGGCCGGTCGCCCGGTGGCATCCCCTGCAGGGGGTGGGCCTCCATCACTTCTTCGACGACCACTAGGCCGCGCTGCGGATCTTCCCGCACGAGCGCGTCCCGATATCCCATGCCGATAGCGTAACCCAGGGCAGATGAGGAGCGGTCGCGTCCCTCTTCCGTCGCGATCGCGTCCCTGGAGTGCGTCTCCGCCTCGGCAAGCCGGCCGTGAAGGGCCGCCAGAGAGGCCAGTCCCCAGGCCGTTGTAGACCGAGCGTCCAGATCCGCCCGATCTCGCTCGCGCCACTCGAGATAGAGCTGCTCGGCCCTCTCGTAGTCGCCTCGCACGGCCGCCATCGGCGCTGCGTATTGGCCAAGCGTGCTGGAGCCCTCGAATCGATCGGCCATTCGCCCGAAGATCGACTCCGCCTCATCGAGCTTGCCGGCAGCGACCTTCGCGTCGATCGCCGTACCGTGCGTGATCGTCGACGTCGAGTCGGCGCGCAGCGCCCGCTCGGCCATCTCCTCCCTGCGCTCCGTGTCATCGAGCGCTCCGTAGACGAGGGCGATGTTGTTGAGCGCGTAGTCATCCTCGGGATCCAGCGCCAGCATGCTCTCGTAGGCCGTGATCGCCTGCTCCAAATCGTTGAGGGCGATCTGGTAATAGGTGGCCATCGCCAGGTATCGCTCGCGCTCGGAGAGCCGTCGCCGGTGCTCGAAGGCCCTGGTCAGGGGAACGACCCAGACCGAGCGAGAGTCGCCGCGGTTGGACTGCACGACGCCCAGCTTGCGCCAAGCCATCGCGAACGCGGTGTCCAGTTCCACGGCCTGTTCGAGCAGAACTATGCCCCGGTCGTTGTCGGCTTCCGAATCGACGGCGTGCACTGCCTGAGAGTAGAGCCGGAGGGCCTCCAGGCTACCGGTAGTGACGCGGGCCAACGGCGGCGCCGAGCGGAGCGATCCGAGCGACTCGCCGATCCGCTCCCTGAGCTTTTGGGAGAGCTCGTCGATCGCCTCGATGATCTCCGTGGAGTCGGCGGCGCTGGCACGCTGCGACGTCAGCACTTCGCCGGTCTCAGCCGCGAGGATCTCGGCCGAAAAGACGTAGCCCGTTCCGGCCCGGCTTATGCGGCCGCCGATCGCCGCCTGAAAGCCCTCGCGCTCCGCGATCTCGCGCGCGGTCAGAATGTCGATCTGCTGTTGCGGATCGCGGGCCATTCGGTCGAGCGCCGCGCTCACCTCACCCGGGTCGGCCAGCTTTACGTTCGGCGACTGAGAGAGGTCCACCCGGAAGGCCTCGGTGGCCGCGCGTCCCAGCACGTCGTCGTCGGACTCGAAATCCGCGAGAACGATCGGCGCCCTCGCATCGAGGACGCCTCGAGCAACGAGCGTCGCCGCCGGGCCGATTCCGAGCGTGCGCGTAACCATCCAGCCCGCTGCAGCCATCCCGAGAAGGGCGAACGCGAGCACACCCCCGAGGATCGCGTTGCGCCAGGTGAAGAGGCGGTGATGCGTGGCAGCCTCTTCGGGCAAAACGACTTCCTCGTCCTCCGGTTCGGCCGGCGTTGACGGCGCATCCCGGCTGACCCCCTCCTGGATGAACGCGGTCGCCAGCACGATCGGCAGGCCGATGATCAGCAGGAAGAGCGCAAAGGGAGGTGCCCAGTCGGGGAGATTGAGGGCGCCGGCAAGCGTATCGACCGCCTGCAGCACCAGCCAGCTGGCAACTACGTAGATGCCGAGGATCTGCCACAGAGAGCGGCGGTGGATCTCCCGAACAAGCCTCTTCACGCCGGACACGGCCTCACCTCACCTTCTACCAGTTGCGATTGGGGAAGAAGTTGGCCCGGCGACACTTGCCCGGCAACACATGCCCGGCAAGCAGATATACAGGTCGTCAAGGGATCAGTGGTCTGGCGAAGATCTCGTCCCAAACGTCGAAGGCCGGCTTGGGTCGGAGCTCGGAATCCACGATTCCCATGAAGGAGAAAAGAGAGAGCGTGGCCTCGCGGTCCGGTGGGAGACCGAAGGAGGCGACGTCGAAATCGGCGTAGATGAGAAAGACCCAGAGCGGAGAGTCCACCCCGTCCATTAGCTCTTCGAATCGGCGGAAGAACTCCGCCTGCTCCACCTCCGACGTTCCCTGCAGGCCGCCCACGTTCTCGGAGCTCCAGCCGCCCTCCACGAGGATCAGAGGCAGATCCGTCACCTCCCGGAAGCGGGAGAAGTAGTTGTCCGGTATATCGGCCGGCGATTCCCAGACGAAAACCGGATACGAGGAGAGCCCCAGCGCATCGATGTCGAAGTCGTCGACGAGCGCGAATTGATCGATCTGCTCCGGAAACGGAAACAGGTTCCACGCGTCATCGACCTGGAAGGAGACGAAAACCTGGCTCGAGGGCTCGATCGCCCGGATCCGCGGCCCGAGCGTGTTAATAAGATCGACCAGCTCAGCGTAGAGCAGCGGGTCGCCGTGCGCACCCAGAGTGTTGATCTCTGAGGCGAGGCCGAAGTAGGCCGGGCCGATCTCGCGGGCGATCGCCAGCGTGTACGCCTCGTGAATCGCCCGGATCTCGGGCTCCAAGATGCTGCGGCCGGCGTCCGTCAGCTCGGGCGGCTCGGCTGTACGATTTAGTCCGTCCAGCGGATCCACCAGGAAGACGATCTCGAGTCCGAGCGCCTGAAGGAAGTCGGCGAGACCCTTCATCTCGGCGACCAGATCGGCAAGCTCCTCGCCGGCGAACAGGCGCGTCCAGGGAACTGGTTGTTGGATGATCGCGAACTCCGCCACCTCCGCCATCGCCTGGGCGGTCGCGATGATGCTCTCTTCGGTCGGCTGTGGAGAGGTCAGCCCCCAACCCATCGCGTAGGTTCGCGACTCCACGCCTGGCGGGCCGGGCGGGCCCTGCGGGGCCGCGTCTCCGGCGCAGGCCGGGAGAGCGGCCGAGGCTGCGAAGATCGCCCCGATCCATCGCACTCTCCGCGTCGTCCGGTCGGCGCTTCGGGTCATGAAGAGAGCTACGCTGCAGGCGATTCAGGGATCCAAGCGGCGCTCGAGGTACAAACCAAAGAAGGCCCCGCCGGAGCGGGGCCCCTTCGTCAGGCGCGCTACTGCTAGTCCGACCCGGCCCGATCGCGGGCCAGGAACGGACGGCGATCGCCTACGGCCGAGTGATTTGCTTCTCCCAGATGTAGTCCGTGTGTGAGTCGCAGATCTCGCCCAACCTGTCCAGAGCGATCGGGGCTTCCTCGAACATGTCCTCGAAGATCGCCGACCGGGCGGCGAGCAGCGCATCCACGTCCGGCGCCTCGAACCCCGAGATCCGGCGGTACTGGCCTCCGATGTTGTGCTCGAGCCAGCCCCATCCGGTGATCGTCCCCTCCTCGACATGCTTGTTGTAGATGTCGGCAAGGACGTTTTCCACGATCCGATCAGCCCGGTCCTCTTCGTTGAAGTCGCAGATCATGTACGTGGACATAGCGACGCCCCCGCGGCCCGTCTCCAGGCCCGGATCCGAGCTCGCCGTGATCTCCCACACGTAATCGTCGTGCGAGGGACAGACCGCGGTCAGCTCCTCGGTGGCATCTGCGGCCTCGGCGAGCAGGTCGTCGATGATCGCGTCACGAGCGCTCACCACGGACGGGACGTCGGCGCCGACCATGTAGAGCAGGCGTCGCCAGTGGCCGCCCGTGTGATGGGCGTACCAGCCCCACGCGGTGATGTTGCCGGCCTCCAGGTGGCGATCGAAGATCGGCGCCATGCTCTCCTCGATGATCTCGTCCGCCCTACTCTCCTTGGACTCGTTGCAGTGGAAGTAGGCGGCGAAGCTGGCCGGATTCGGCTCGTCATCCTGCGCCAGCGCCGGATTGGGCAGCAGAACGGCGGCGAGGGCAGCCGTCAGGGCAAGTCGCACCTTCATGTGAACCTCCTTCGGATGGGACGGGGTTTCGCAGTCGCGCTAAGATTAGGCCGTGCCGCGCCATCCCGGCAATGCCGTCTCCGGCTCGACCTCTACCGCCGGGTGTTCTGAGCCGCTATTCCTCCGACCATGGAATCCCTCCCAGGCGGGCACACGGAATTCGGCCGGATCAGCCGGATGATCTTGAAGCGCCCTGAGGACGCGTTCGTCAGCGATCTGACGGTGGCGCGCCACTGGCGAGAGCTCGGCTATCTGAGCCGGCCCGATTATCGGCGGGCGGCGGACGAATACGACGAGCTTGTGGACCTGCTCGAGGGCTTCGATATCGATCTCATTTTCCTGTCTCGAGACGACGCGGTGGGTCTGGACTCGATCTACGTGCGCGACGCCGCAATCTGGGCGGGTGATGGCCTGATCCTCTGCAACATGGGAAAGGGCGCTCGACGGACCGAGCCCAAGGCACTCGAGCGGGCGGTCGCGGCGGCGGGAATCGCGAGTCGCGGTGCGATCACCGATGACGGCAACCTGGAGGGCGGAGACGTCGTGTGGATCGACGAACGGACCGTGGCGGTCGGCCGGGGATACCGGACGAACGACGAGGGGATTCGGCAGCTCCGCGACCTCCTCGGCGACACGATCGACGAGCTGGTAGTCGTCCCGCTACCCCACAACCGGGGCCCGGACGACGTCTTCCACCTGATGTCGATCCTGAGTCCGATCGATCGGGACCTCGCCCTCGTCTATTCTCCGCTGATGCCCGTGCCGTTCCGCGAGTGGCTCCTGGGGCGTGGAATCGAGCTCATCGAGACACCGGGGCCCGAGTTCCACTCGCTCGGCTGCAACGTGCTGACGGTGGCCCCCCGCCGCTGCCTTATGCTCTCGGGAAACCCAGTGGCTCGGCAGCGCCTCGAGGAGGCCGGCGCGGAGGTCACCGAGTTCCGCGGCAGCGAGATCTGCCTCAAGGGTCGCGGCGGCCCCACCTGTTTGACCCGCCCGCTCGGCCGCTCGTAGTCTTGTGTCCTTCGGCTAGCCGTTCTTCTTGGCGTCCCGGATGATCTCTCGCGCCGCGTGGTGCCCCGGCGCCCCGTTCACCCCACCACCCGGATGCGTGCCGGCGCCGCACAGGTAGAGTCCTTCAACGGGCGTCCGATAGCGCGCCCAGCCCGGAACAGGGCGCATGAAAAACAGCTGGTCGAGCGCCATCTCACCGTGCGACGTGCAGCCTCCGGTGAGCCCATACACGCTCTCGAGATCCGCCGGTGAGGTGACGTGCCGAGCGTGCACGAGGGCATCGAGCCCGGGGGCGTACTCGCACAGCGTCTCGACGACGAGATCACCCAGCGCTTCCTTCCTCTGCGCGTCCCACTCGCCGTCCTGCAGCCGGTGCGGCGCGTATTGAAGGTAGACGGACATCGCGTGTTGACCCGGCGGCGCGAGATCCGGGTCCGTGAGCGACGGGATCGTCGCCTCGAGAAAGGGAGCCCGGGACACGCCGCCGTACTTGGCGTCGTCGTAAGCTCGTTCCAGGTAGTCGAGGCTCGGGCTGATCCGGATCGCTCCCTGGAGCGGCTCCGTCTCCGCGTCCGACCCGCGAAACCGCGGCAGCCCTTCCAGCGCCAGGTGCACCTTCGCGAACGCTCCACGCATCCGAACATTCCGCACTTGCCGAACGAACTCCGGATCCAGCTCGGTCGGCTCGAGCAACCCCAGGAAGGTCCGCTTGGGATCCGCGTTGGAGATCACCCTTCGGGCCAAGATCTCCTCGCCGTCCGCCAGAACGACGCCGGTCGCTCGGTCGCCCGCTGTGAGAATCCGCTCCACTTCGGCACTCGTACGAACCAGGCCGCCGTTGGCGACCACCGTGTCGGCCAACGCCTGCGTCAGCCGGCCGATCCCCCCCACGATCATACCTGACGCCCGCACCACTTCGCTCCCCACGGAGAGGCCGCCCAGCATGGCAAACGCAGTTCCGGCCGCCCTCGGCCCGAGAAACAGCCCCCTCACCCCGAACGCCGCCAGAAGCCCACGCAGCGGCTCGGACTCGAACCACTCGTCTATTAGCTCCTCCGCCGACATCGGCAGGAGGCGGAGCACCTCGGTCATCTCCCTGGCGCCGAGAAGACGAAGGCGCAAGCCGAGCTTCATGTACTCGAGAAAGTCGCCGGACCTCGCCGGTGG
The DNA here is from genome assembly GCA_039589875.1 of Gemmatimonadota bacterium. Classification (GTDB taxonomy): domain Bacteria; phylum Gemmatimonadota; class Gemmatimonadetes; order Palauibacterales; family Palauibacteraceae. The sequence goes on along the minus strand of JBDHGL010000005.1, from coordinate 2,510 downwards.
CAGCTCGGGCGGCGTAGCGGCACGAACGTGCTCCAAGAACTGCAGAGCCGGCCGCATGGCCGTGCCGAAGCTCGACCAGCGCTCCGCGTCGGCGGTGGAGAACCGGCGGATCGCCGCCGCGGTCGCCGCCGGGTCCCGCGTCACCGTGAGGTGCCCCCCGTCGGGGAGCGGGGCGAAGACCGTGGGCTCCGGGCGGCGGATCTCGAGCCCGTTCCCAGCGAGGCCGAGGTCCCGGACGACTGCCGGGTGCATGTCGTCGATAAGGTGCGCGCAGGAATCGAACCGGAAGCCGGGAATAAACTCCTCGGTGACCGCGGCGCCGCCCACAACCTCACGGCGCTCCAGCACGACGACACGAAGACCCGCCTTGGCGAGATAGGCGGCGCAGACCAAACCGTTGTGGCCCGCGCCGACGATCACGGCATCGTACGGCCCGGTCACGACCGGTGCTCCTTGAGGATCTCCTGCGCAGCCAGGCGACCCGGCGCTCCACACACACCACCTCCCGGGTGAGTCCCGGAGCCACACTGATAGAGGTTGGTAAGCGGCGTTCGGTAGTTCGCCCAGGCGGGCGCCGGCCGCAGGAAGAAGAGCTGGTGCAGCGAGAGCTCGCCGTGGAAGATGTTTCCCTCCGTGAGCCCGAAGGTCTCCTCCATATCCGCGGGAGTCAGCACCTGCCGGTGGAGGATCGCGTCCCGAATGTTGGGGGCGTATTCGCTCAGCGTGTCGATGACCGCATCCCCGAATGCTTCGCGGCGCCGATCGTTCCAGCCACCGTTCAGCTCGTAGGGCGCGTACTGAACGAAGATCGACATGACGTGCTTGCCGGGCGGAGCCATGCCGGGGTCGATCATGGAGGGGAGGACGATATCCATATACGGCCGGCGCGAGAACTCGCCGTACTTCGCATCGTCGTACGCCCGCTCCAGGTATTCCACGCTGGGGCTGATCGAGATCGCTCCCCGAAGGTGCGGTCCGTTGCCGGGCAGCGCCGTAAAGTCCGGCAGCTCGCCCAGAGCCAGGTTGGGTGGCATGTCGCCCCGATCGAGCAGCCCGAGGAAGGTCCGCCTCGGATCCAGTCCGGAGACCACCAGGCGGGCATCGATCTCCTCGCCGCTCTCGAGCGCAACGCCCGTGACACGGCCGTCCTTGGAGAGGATGCGTTCCACGCCCGCCTCTGTGCGGATCTCCGCTCCGAGCTGCCGCGCCGCGGAGGCGATCGATTCGCTCACCGCGCCTGTTCCGCCGCGCGCGAAGCCCCAGGCACGATACGCACCGTCGATCTCGCCCATGTAGTGGTGCAGCAGAACGTAGGCGGTGCCGGGCGACATCGGACCGAGGAAAGTCCCGATGATCCCGCTCGCCGCCATCGTCGCTTTGAGCACCTCGGTCTCGAACCACTCGTTCAGGAAGTCCGCCGAGCTCATGGTCATCAGCTTCACCAGGGCCGCCAGCTTGTCGCTGCCCAAGGCGCCGAAGTGCTTCCCGAGCCGAGCCAGCTTCGTCAGGTCGGCCGGCCGGAACGAGGTCGGATCCGGGGGGACCATCCCGAGAATGGGCTTTACCGCCATGGCTAGCTGCAGCATGAGACGACCGAACTCATCGTACGCCTCGGCGTCACGCGGAGAGTGCCGATACAACTCGCGCCGGGTCTCATCGTGGTCTGCCCAGCGGACGAGATGATCTCCGTTCGGCAGTGGTGTGAACGTGCTCTCCAGCGGAAGGATCTCGAGCCCGTGGGAGGCCAGATCGAGCTCCCGGATGATCTCGGGCCTGAGCAGGCTGACAACGTAGGAGCACACGGAATACTTGAACCCCGGGTACACCTCCTCCGTAACGGCGGCGCCGCCCAGCACGTGCCGCTTCTCGAGCACTAGCACGTCGAGGCCGGCCCGCGCGAGGTAGGCGGCATTCACGAGGCCGTTGTGGCCTCCCCCGACTACTATCGCGTCGTAGCGCCTGGCCATCAGACGTCCCGTTTTCGGGGCGGGTCGTAGAACGGTTTTTTCACGACACGAGCGGCCGCCCGCTTTCTTTGGTGCTCGACAGTCACCTCCATCTCGAGCTCCGAGCCCGTTTCCGCCCACGGCGTGCGGAGGTGAGCCAGGGCGATGTATTGCTTGAGAATCGGAGACCAGCAGCCGCTGGTCGCATAGCCGACCTGCTCTCCACCGGAGTACAGGGGAACGGAGGTTCGCCAGGCAGTTGTCGGAAGCTCGGGCGGCAGACCAACAGCGCTGTACAGCCCTTCGATCGAGTCCCAATCGATCTCCAGCCCGCAAAATCGCCAGGACGGTCCCCTTCCTTTCTCGGCGATTAGGGCTCGGCGTCCGATGAACGGCCCCTTGTCCAGCTTGACCGTCCAGCCGAGGCCAAGCTCGTAGGGCGACGATTTGCGATCCTCGATCAGCGCCCTGTTCGCCGGAAAGTAGTCCACGTCGATAAGCAGCAGGCCGGCTTCCACGCGGGCCACGTCGAGGGCCAGAATACCAGCCGGCAGCAAACCGTGC